>NZ_LHPA01000052.1:0-122412 GCF_001297215.1 Pseudomonas sp. RIT-PI-o
CGGCGCTGCTGCGGTACAAGCGGGTGAACTCGAAGGGCAGTACGCCATCGAGCACCGCGTCGGTCAGGGTCAGCAGTTCTTCGCCGGTGACCATCGACACCGGACAGCCGTTGGTGCAGGTGTTGGGCACGCAGTCGGCGGCATCACCGTTGGGGTTTTTCGCCTGGTCGGGGACGTCGTCGTGGGGCTCGTCTTTCTTCAACATGGCGTTGCGCTTGGCGTCCCAGCGCAATTGCATCCGACCCTTTTTCACCCCGGCGGCGATGCCCCGCGCGGCGACGGCTTTGTAGCGGTCGACGTATCCAATGAAGGCGTTGATGATGCTGAACAGCGCTTTGACCAGACGCTTGGCCACGTTGAACAACTGGGCTGCACGGTCGGCCAGACGCAGCGTCAGATAAGCGATCCCCGCCCCCGCTCCGACAAAGGTCAGCACCACGCTGATCAGGACATCGATGATCAGTTGCACGATCATCATCGACGCCACTTCAGCGGACTTGCCGGCAATCTCGCTGGGCGGCAGCATGTCCAGCCACAGGCTCGACGACCGCAGCAACAAGCACATCGCCGCCTCGTCACTGACCAGCAGTTGCAGCTTTTCCATGAGCTCAGGTGCGGTCTGCGCCAGCTCGATCAGTTCAGCCGCGCCGCTGCCCAAACGCTCGGCAAACTTGCCGGGATCCTGAAGAATTTCCGAGAGCAGACCGAGGCTGTCCCACACGCCTTCTATAGCCGCCCAACTGCCGGCGAGCATGCCGTTGCTGGTCGCTGTGGCCGCCGACTGTGACCACTGTGGCTTGAAGCCCTGCCACTCGCTGCGCAGCCAACTGTCCAGTTCGCCGGTCAAACCGTCATAGGATTTGAACAGCTCGACGACTTGCTTGGAGGTGACAGCGCTGTGCACGAGAACGCGGTAGAACTTGCCCTCGCCGCCTCTGAACTCACCCTTGCCGTGCTGATCAAGGGTGATCGGGGTGATCTTGCCGCCCGCCACGTCAACCACATCGACGGTGATGTTACCCAGCGGGATGTCGTAGACCGATTCGAACTTGCTCTCGATCTGCATCAGCCCGCCCTGCGGGCACTGGACGACGCTGGAGGAAAACGCCTTGTCGCTGCTGCTGACCGCCGTGCTGCGATCACCGAAGCGAATGATCCGCTCCATGCCCATCAGCGACGGCAGGTCCGCGGCCTCGCTGATCTGGTCCGCCCTGCGACTGAGCCAGTGATCGAGCTGTTTGCGATAGAGGTTGAGCGTTTGCGGAAAGCTGTCGAGTTCCTGCTCGATGCGAGCGATGGCTTCCATCAACACACGCAGGCAGACAAGGTGAGCTGAAAAACGGGCTGAAGCATGAGCGGTCCCTCGCGCAAGAAATTAGTCGCGGGAACTGTGCGGGGGATCAAAGAGGAAAGAAGTCAGGCGAGTAGGCAAAGGATGTAGGACTAATCTGCAATCCCGCATCTCGCAAAACGCGCAGGCAAAAACGCAAAACGCGGCGTGAGGAAAACCTCACGCCGCGTTTATTTGAAAGACATACCTGGAATTACAGCGTTGAATCCCCAGCTTTCAGCTGTTGCAGCTTCAGCTCGGCCAACGGATGCCCGGCCTTGGCGGCCATGCTCCACCAACGAACGGCTTCAGCGGGATCCGGTGCTTTGCTCGGGGTACCGGCGAGGCTGATCACGCCGACTTGATAGGCCGCTTTAGCGTCGCCGGCCAACGCCGCCAGACGCAGTAAACGCACACCCTCTTCACGCGCGCCTAGCCCAACGCCGCGAAAAGTCAGAATGTGCCCGTAAAAGCTTTGCGCGCTGACATCGCCGAGGTTGGCCATGCGCGCAAACTGGCCTTCAAGCCAGCGCCAGCCGCGCGGCTGGCGAACGAACCACGACCAATGAAACAGCCTGCGGGCCAGCCAATATCCGGCCCGCGCCTTGAGGCGCAGAAACACTCAGGCCTCCGCCGATTCCGGGTACTCGTATTCGAAGACGCGCACCACTTCTGACGCATGCCAGGACGCCGCCGCCACGCCATCCGACGGCCCGGAAAAGCGACCCAGACGCTCGACACATTCAAAAAAACCGGTACGCGGCAAACGACTCGCACCCTGACTGATGACCAGCGAACTGCGCAACGGCTGCTCGGCTTTGGCATCCAGTGCGGCCAGATGCTCAAGCGCCGCCGTCAGCGTCTGCATCGCCGGAGTCGGCAGCTGCAAACGCTCAAGCAAGGCTCGATAAGTCAGAAGATGGCGCTGGCGGCGCGCCTGATCCAGTTCCCCCAGCAATCCGTCCCAATGTTGACGGCTGATGCGTACGCTCACGATTCATCCCTCCAACCTGGCACCGTCAGTTCCCAGGCCAGGCTGCGGCGAATCGCGGCGTCGGGTTGACGCTCACCACTTTCGATCATGGCTAGATAAGACGGGCTGATGCCTACCGTGCGGGCCAGCGCCTCGATGGCGATGCCCTTCCCTTCGCGCAAACTGCGTAGTTGATCCAGACCCGGAAGAATCGGCTCTGGTGAAGTGGCGAGCGGCACCGCGGGCTGCTGCGCCGGTGTTGCGTTGATCCCTGCTGCTTTCAGTAGAGCCTGATATTGAGCCCACGGCAGAACCGCGTATTCGGGTTCGCCATCGCGTGCAATTATCTGAATATCCATGACTACCCCGTAGGACAACAACACTTAGCGAGTCGGCGCTTTTCCCTAGAAGTGTAATCCTAACAGCGGCCAAGGTCGCGGGGGGTATCTATCTACAGGCAGACTTTGTCAGTCAGGGCTTTTTCGGGCCTTGCAGTTGCAATTGCTCAGGGGTGTCGGGCAGGCGTTCGACCACCGCCAGCTTCTCCGGTTGCTGGCGCCTGCGCCACAGGCGGAAGGCATTGAGCTCGTCATCGAGGGTTTTCATCAGCCAGGCGAGAACGGCAATATCATCGAGCATGCCGAACATGGGAATGAAATCCGGAATCGCATCGACAGGGCTGAGAAAATACATCAAGCCCGCGACCACCGAGATCAGCGACTTGGCACTGATCGCCCGGTATTCACCCCTCCAGTAGGCCAGGCACAGCGACTGCAGCAAGCGCAGATCATCCTTGAGTTTGCCGAGACGATTGCCTTGCGCGGCACCCTTGCTGGCCACGGCGAACAATAGGGTTGGCAGACGTCCACGGGCCAGCAGGCGACCGGCCAAGGGCAGGAATCGAGCAAAATTCCATGGAGCTTTCATCTATTCTTCCCGTTGAAATGTTATCCACACAAATTGTGGATAACCTTGTGAACAGAGCTGCATTTCAGCGCTGAGAGCCCCGTTTCATAAGGGCTGCGCTCAGATCGGGCGTTTTTTACTCACATAAAAAAGCCCAATATTTCATTGACTTGGCGGCTCAGGGCGGCTAGCGCGAGCAGCCTCAAAGCTATGACTGTGTCGACGGGCGTCAGTTCGCTCTGTTTACCTTTGCCAGCCTTCAGATGCAACAACGCCCCGCATAAGCGAGGCGTTGTTGTCGATACCGTTGCCTGTTACTTGGCAGCGGCGTCTTCTTTGGCTGGATCCTTGATGGCCAGCAATTCCAGGTCGAAAACCAGAACCGAGTTGGCCGGGATTGCCGGGCTTGGCGACTGAGCGCCGTAAGCCAGATCGCTAGGGATGTACAGTTTGTACTTCTCGCCAACGTGCATCAGTTGCAGACCTTCTACCCAACCCGGGATCACGCCACTGACTGGCAGATCGATCGGGCTGCCGCGCTCGACGGAGCTGTCGAACACGGTGCCGTTGGTCAGCTTGCCGGTGTAGTGCACAGTGACGACGTCGGTCGGCTTAGGCTGTGGGCCATCGGCTTTCTTCACCACTTCGTACTGCAGGCCGGAAGCGGTTGTGGTTACACCGGCTTTCTTGCCGTTTTCTTCGAGGAATTTCTTGCCGGCGGCTGCCGACTCTTCGCTCATCTTGGCCATACGCTCTTCAGCACGCTTTTGCAGCGAGGCGAAGGCTTCGACCAGTTCTTCATCTTTCAGCTTCTGTTCTTTCTTGCCAACGGCATCTTCGATGCCCTGGGCTACCGCTTTGGAGTCCAGATCATCCATGCCTTCCTGGGCAAGGCTTTTGCCCATGTTCAGGCCGATGCCGTAGGAAGCTTTTTGCGCCGGGGTTTTCAGCTCTACGCTGGTCTGCGAGTCACAACCCGCGAGTACCAGGCTAACCAGGGCTACCGCCGCCGCCAACCGATGCTGTTTCATGCTATTTCCTTGTTCATGCGCCGAATGGGCAATCGAGTAAAGCCGCGAGCTTATCAGGCCGCCACGACCAATGGCTACCGGCATGAGAGCAGGAATCTTCTGATAAGTTCAGGGATTAAAACGCATTTGCGCAACGTGTGGATGAAGCTTCTGTCATCCGCGGACGACAAAGGTCGTCGGCACTTGCCACAGCCTCTGGCGTAATGGCCACTTGCCCAGCAGTCACGGCTCAGGCATAACAGCGCAACAATTCGACAAGGATGTTTAACTTGCGCCTCCTATTCCGCGTTCTCACTCTGGTGATCGTACTGGCGGTAATCGCCGTTGCGGTGATTGTCTATTACGTCGCCAATCCGAAATTGCCCTTCTACGCTCCACCCCAACAGGTGCGCTACCTGGATCAATGGAGCGCAGAGCAACGGCAGACCTACTACTTCACGCCGCAAGGTACGCAAGTCAAAGGCCTGCGTTACGAGTGGTTCGAGGCGCTGGAACTGCCCTTCTCAGAACAGCGCTTCGCCTCCCCCGAGTACCTCGCCCGTTTCGGTTTCCTGGTCGATCCGCAGCAGAAAGCGAGCGCCAGCAACCCGGGCAACCTGCCAGTCGGTTTCGCCCGGCACCAGAATCCCGGCAACGCTTCCGAGCACTATCTGGACATCACCTGCGCCGCTTGCCACACCGGCGAGTTGCGCTTCAAAGGTCAGGCCGTGCGCATCGATGGCGGCACCGCGCAACATGTTTTGCCTTCCAGCGTTCCTACATTGCGCGGCGGCAGTTTCGGCCAGGCCCTGGTCGCAAGTCTGGCCTCGACCTACTACAACCCGTGGAAATTCGAACGCTTCGCCCGCCAGGTCCTCGGTGCCGATTACGACGCGCGCCACGAGCAATTGCGCAAAGACTTCAAAACCTCGCTCAACACTTTCCTCAAAGTGGCCTGGAACGATACCCATCGTGGCCTCTACCCGACCGAGGAAGGCCCGGGGCGCACCGACGCGTTCGGCCGGATTGCCAACGCGACGTTTGGCGATGCGATTTCTCCTGCCAACTACCGCGTGGCCGATGCGCCGGTGGATTACCCGCAACTGTGGGACATGTGGACGTTCGATTGGGTGCAGTGGAACGGCTCGGCACAGCAGCCGATGGCGCGCAATATCGGCGAAGCGCTCGGCGTCGGCGCCACACTGAGTTTCTTTGACGCCAACGGCCAACCGCTGCAAGGCGCTGAGCGCTACCCCTCCAGCGTACGCGTGCGCGATCTGCACGCCATCGAAGAAACCTTGCAACAACTGAAGCCGCCAACCTGGCCCGAGGATCTGTTCGGTGCGATCGACAAGCCGCTGGCCGCCAAGGGCCGTGCGCTGTTCGCCGAAAACTGCGCCGGCTGTCACGTGCCGCGCCAATCCCGGGAAGGCGAACGCTGGGTGCAGCACTTGCACATGCTCCCCGTGGATGTGATCGGTACAGATCCCAACGCGGCCAACAACATTGCCAGCCACCGTTTCGACCTGAGCGCACTGCAGTGGGATGTCAAAGAGCTGGAAAAGATGGACGTCAAGCTGCACCCCGAACCCAAAGAGTCGCTCGATCCGAGCCAACTATCGGTGGCCAAGGGCCTGGCTTACGTCACCGCGTTCGTGGAAAACCGCGCCTATCGCGAAGCGAAGATCACGCCGGAGGAAAAGCCGCGAATGGATGGCTTCGGCCTGCCGATCGGCGTGCGCGAGAAAGTCGCATACAAGGCCCGACCGCTGGCTGGCGTGTGGGCGACTGCGCCGTTTCTGCACAACGGTTCGGTGCCGAGCCTCTATCAGTTGTTGTCACCGCAGGATGAGCGCGCAACGACCTTCTATAAAGGCACGCTCGAATATGACCCGCGCCACCTCGGCTATCGCACCGAAGCCTTCACCAACGCGTTCCTGTTCGACACGCGCATCAGCGGCAACCACAACAGCGGCCACGAATTCCGCGCCGGCGCACGCGACAACGGGGTGATCGGCCGCCTCCTGCAACCCGAGGAGCGCTGGGCGCTGCTCGAATACCTGAAAGTACTGGGCGGACCACTGGAGGCGCAGTTGCCATGATCATGCCGACATTCAAAAAACAACTGCCGCCACTGGCGCGCTTCTGGCTGTGGCTGGGGCGTTTGCTCGGCAAGACGCTGCTGATCGTGCTGGTCATCGCCCTGCTCGGCTGGGCCATCGCCACCGCGTGGTTCGCCTGGCAGCACCGCGGGCCGGTGTCGGCTCTGGAACAGATTCCCGCAGGCGAAGCGGCGATGACGCAGGACATCATTCAAACCGCAGTGCGCATCGTCGACCAACACCGCGAAAGCACGCGTTATCTGCGTGATGCCCACGCCAAGGCGCATGGCTGCGTGAAGGCGCAACTCCAGGTGCTACCGGAATTGGAGCAGTCGCTTCGGCAAGGTGTGTTCAGCGAGCCGGGCAAGACCTGGCAGGCGCTGATCCGGCTGTCCAACGGCAATGCGTATCCGCAATTCGACAGCATCCGCGACGCTCGAGGAATGGCGATCAAGCTTCTCGACGTACCGGGCAAGCAATTGCTCAGCGATAGTAGTGACCGACGTGAACAGGATTTCGTGATGTTCAGCCACCCGAACTTCTTTGTCAGCGATGTCGCCGAGTACCGTCAGAATGTGGCGGCGCAGGCTGACGGCAAGAAGGTCATGGCGTTTTTTCCGACATGGGATCCGCGTACCTGGCAGGTCCGCCATCTATTCATCGCGCTGGCTACGCTGTCAGCGCCGCCGGACAGCCCGACCGCGACCACCTACTTCTCGGTATCGCCCTACAAATTCGGTGAGGCCAATGCGAAATTCCGCGTCGCGCCGGATCCGGACAGTTGCCCGGCGTATACCCTGCCCAAACAGAATCACGACCTGCCGAATTTCCTGCGCAGCGCACTTAATCAGCAGTTGTCGACGGATCGGGTGCCGGCGTGTTTTGTCCTGCAGATCCAGCGCCAGGACGCGCACAAGTACATGCCTATCGAAGACACCAGTATCGAGTGGCGTGAGCAGGATGCACCGTTTGAAACGGTGGCGCGGATCACTTTGCCCGCGCAGGACTTCGACACGCCGGCGCTGAATCTGCAATGTGACAACCTGTCATTCAATCCGTGGTTCGGCATCGAGGCGCATCGGCCGATCGGCGGGATCAATCGCCTGCGCAAGGCGGTGTACGAGGCGGTGAGCGATTATCGGCATGCCCGCAATGCGGCGCAGTAGCGCGGCGATTTTATAAATCGCAGACAGCAAAAAGCCCGCACAAGGCGGGCTTTCCGTGGTTTCTGGCGTTCAGTTCCAGATACCGAATATGGCGCAGCGGACGGGACTCGAACCCGCGACCCCCGGCGTGACAGGCCGGTATTCTAACCGACTGAACTACCGCTGCGCGAAACGCTTGAAACGAATGGTGGGTGATGACGGGATCGAACCGCCGACATTCTGCTTGTAAGGCAGACGCTCTCCCAGCTGAGCTAATCACCCTTCGCTTCGTTACGGGGCGCATTATGCCACAAGTTTTCGTAAAGTGTTGATTTAATTGAATATTTTTCAAAAAAATCTGAAAACCGGTGAAACGACACATCCCGCGGGTACAACCTTGAGACAGAAAAAAACCCGCCTCAGCGGGTTTTTCCGTGGTGACCTGGCGTTCAGTGGTCCAGGTTACCGAATATGGCGCAGCGGACGGGACTCGAACCCGCGACCCCCGGCGTGACAGGCCGGTATTCTAACCGACTGAACTACCGCTGCGCTAAACACTTGAAACGAATGGTGGGTGATGACGGGATCGAACCGCCGACATTCTGCTTGTAAGGCAGACGCTCTCCCAGCTGAGCTAATCACCCTTCGCTTCGGTGTGGCGCGCATTCTACGGAGCACCCCAACCTCTGGCAAGCACTTTTTTAAATAATTTTCCGAGGCCTTCCAAAGGCTTAGAGAAGGGTTGGCCTATGCCCCGGCGAAGACAATAATGCCCCCCTTTGTATAAAGGAGTGACTCACCCCATGTGGTTCAAGAACCTGCTGATCTATCGCCTGACCCAAGACCTGCCTGTCGATGCCGAGGCGCTGGAGACTGCACTGGCGACCAAACTGGCGCGGCCGTGTGCAAGCCAGGAGCTGACCACTTACGGTTTCGTCGCACCGTTCGGCAAGGGCGAAGATGCGCCGCTGGTGCATGTCAGCGGGGATTTCCTGCTGATCTCTGCCCGTAAAGAAGAACGTATTCTGCCGGGCAGCGTCGTGCGTGACGCGGTCAAGGAAAAGGTCGAAGAGATCGAAGCCGAGCAGATGCGCAAGGTCTATAAAAAGGAACGCGATCAGATCAAGGATGAAATCATCCAGGCCTTCCTGCCGCGCGCGTTCATTCGTCGTTCGTCGACCTTCGCTGCCATCGCGCCGAAACAGGGCCTGATCCTGGTCAACTCGGCCAGCCCGAAACGCGCCGAGGATTTGCTGTCGACCCTGCGCGAAGTGATCGGCACCCTGCCCGTCCGTCCGCTGACCGTGAAAATGGCGCCGACTGCGGTGATGACCGATTGGGTCACCACACAGAAAGCCGCCGACGATTTCTATGTGCTGGACGAGTGCGAACTGCGCGACACCCATGAAGACGGCGGCATTGTCCGTTGCAAGCGTCAGGACCTGACCAGCGAAGAAATCCAGCTGCACCTGAGCACCGGCAAAGTCGTCACTCAGCTGTCGCTGGCCTGGCAGGACAAACTGTCGTTCATGCTCGACGACAAGATGACCGTCAAGCGCCTGAAGTTCGAGGATCTGCTGCAGGATCAGGCGGAACAGGACGGTGGCGATGAAGCGTTGGGTCAACTGGATGCCAGCTTCACCTTGATGATGCTGACCTTCGGCGACTTCCTGCCGGCGCTGGTTGAAGCGTTGGGCGGGGAAGAGATGCCGCAGGGGATCTAAAGCCCTGCGAGGTCCAAACTGTAGGAGTGAGCCTGCTCGCGATGAGGGACTGACATTCAACGAATATGTTGACTGATAGACCGCTATCGCGAGCAGGCTCACTCCTACATTTGTTTTGTGCTGTTCTTTTAATAACAAGGATCAAGCCATGCGCGCACTGGCTGCACTCAGCCGCTTTGTCGGCAATACCTTCGCTTACTGGGTTCTGATATTCGCCGTCGTGGCGTTCCTGCAACCGGCGTGGTTCATCGGCCTGAAAAGCGCGATCGTACCGCTGCTGGGTCTGGTGATGTTCGGCATGGGCCTGACCCTCAAACTCGACGACTTCGCCGCCGTCGCTCGCCATCCGTGGCGAGTGGCGCTGGGCGTGGTCGCGCATTTCGTGATCATGCCCGGTGTGGCGTGGTTGCTTTGCCAGATTTTTCACCTGCCGCCGGAAATCGCCGTCGGGGTGATTCTGGTCGGCTGCTGCCCGAGCGGCACCTCGTCGAACGTGATGACCTGGCTGGCGCGCGGTGATCTGGCGCTTTCCGTGGCGATCGCCGCGGTCACCACCCTCCTCGCCCCGTTGCTGACTCCGGCGCTGATCTGGCTGCTGGCCTCAGCATGGCTGCCGGTGTCGTTCATGGAGCTGTTCTGGTCGATCCTGCAAGTGGTGCTGCTGCCGATCATTCTCGGCGTAGTTGCGCAACGTCTGCTTGGTGACAAGGTGCGGCATGCGGTGGATGTGCTGCCGCTGGTGTCGGTGGTCAGCATCGTGATTATCGTCACCGCTGTTGTGGCGGCGAGTCAGGCGAAAATCGCCGAGTCCGGGCTGTTGATCATGGCCGTGGTGATGCTGCACAACAGCTTCGGCTATCTGCTCGGCTACTTCACCGGGCGCTTGTTCGGTTTGCCTCTGGCTCAGCGCAAATCGCTGGCACTGGAAGTCGGCATGCAGAACTCGGGCCTCGGTGCGGCGCTGGCCAGTGCGCATTTCTCGCCGCTGGCGGCGGTGCCGAGCGCGTTGTTCAGCGTCTGGCACAATATTTCCGGGGCGCTGCTGTCGACGTACTTCCGGCGCATGAGTGAAAAGGAAGACCGCGACAATCTTGCGCAACGGGCCGCCGATTGACCTGACACTTGATCCTCGGGTTAATGCTCGTCACTATTGCGCAACGCGGGGACGACCCGGCGGCTCGATCGAGTCATTAACCTGGGGACGACCCCGTCAATCGATGGAGGTCCTGCATGTCCTGGATCATTCTGTTTTGCGCCGGCCTGTTCGAAGTCGGCTGGGCCGTCGGGCTGAAATACACCGACGGCTTCACCCGCCCGCTCCCCACCGCCCTGACCGTTGCCGCCATGGCTATCAGCCTGGGCCTACTGGGCCTGGCGATGAAGGAATTGCCATTGGGTACGGCTTATGCGATCTGGACCGGCGTCGGTGCCGTGGGTACGGTGATCGCCGGGATCATTCTGTTTGGTGAATCGATGGCGCTGATCAGGCTGGCCAGTGTGGCGTTGATCGTCACGGGTTTGATAGGCCTTAAAGTAAGCGCTTAAGCCACTACCGTCTTCGCGAACAGGCTCGCTCCCACATTCAACCGCATTCCGTCATTGGAACACGGTCACCTGTGGGAGCGAGCCTGCTCGCGAAGGGGTCTTTTGATGCACCGACTATCTGACGGATCCGCGCAACTCCCCTACCAACCCCTGCAACTTCGCCGGTTCCGTCCCTTCGGTAATCGCCGGCCCCGCCACCAGCGTTACCCGCGACCACAAACGGTGGAACAAGCCCTTGTTCGGATCGCGACTGAAGAAACTCCCCCACAACCCTTGCAACGCCAGCGGAATCACCGGCACCGGCGTCTCCTCGAGAATGCGCGTCACCCCACCTCGGAATTCATTGATCTCGCCATCAGCGGTCAACTTTCCTTCCGGGAAAATGCACACCAGCTCGCCTTCCTTCAGATACCGAGCAATGCGCGTGAAGGCTTTTTCGTAGATCTGGATGTCTTCCTGGCGTCCGGCGATAGGAATCGCGCCCGCCGTGCGGAAGATAAAGTTCAGCACCGGCAGGTTGTAGATCTTGTAGTACATGACAAAGCGAATCGGCCTACGCACTGCCCCGCCGATCAGCAAGGCGTCAACGAATGACACGTGATTGCACACCAGCAGCGCCGCCCCCTCGTCCGGGATCGCTTCAAGGTTGCGATGCTCGACGCGGTACATGGAATGGCTGAGCAGCCAGATCATGAAGCGCATGCTGAATTCGGGGACGATCTTGAAGATGTAGGCGTTGACGCCGATGTTCAGCAGCGACACCACCAGGAACAGTTGCGGGATCGACAGCTTGGCGACGCTCAACAAAACGATCGAAACAATCGCCGACACCACCATAAACAGCGCGTTGAGAATATTGTTGGCGGCGATCACTCGCGCCCGTTCGTTTTCAGCCGTGCGCGACTGGATCAGCGCGTACAGCGGCACAATATAGAAGCCGCCAAAAATGCCCAGACCAAGAATATCGATCAACACCGCCCAGGTGTGAACGAAGCCCAATACGGCAATCCAGCTATGGCCGGTGACGCTGTCCGGGATTCCCCCGGAATGCCACCACAGCAACAGGCCAAACACGGTCAGGCCGAACGAGCCGAACGGCACCAGACCGATCTCGACTTTGCGCCCGGAGAGCTTTTCGCAGAGCATCGAACCCAGCGCGATCCCCACCGAGAACACCGTCAGAATAAGCGTCACCACTGTTTCGTCGCCGTGCATCCACTCCTTGGCGTAGGCCGGGATCTGCGTCAGGTAGATCGCCCCGACGAACCAGAACCACGAGTTGCCGACAATCGAGCGCGACACCGCTGGCGTCTGGCCCAGGCCGAGTTTCAGCGTCGCCCAGGACTGGCTGAAGATGTTCCAGTTCAGGCGCATTTCCGGCGACGATGCTGCCGCACGCGGAATGCTGCGGCTGGCCAGGTAACCCAGCACGGCAATGCCGACGATCGCTGCGGAGACCACCGGCGCGTAGTGCTCGGTCGACATCATGATCCCGGCGCCGATGGTCCCGGCGAGAATCGCCAGAAACGTGCCCATTTCCACCAGACCGTTGCCGCCGACCAGTTCGTCATCGCGCAAGGCCTGCGGCAGGATCGAATACTTCACCGGGCCGAACAATGCCGAATGCGTGCCCATGGCGAACAGCGCGACCAGCATCAGTGACAGATGATCGAAGAGAAAGCCGATCGATCCTACGGCCATGATGGCGATTTCTGCGAGCTTGATCAGGCGGATCAGCGCGTCCTTGGCGAATTTTTCCCCGAATTGCCCGGCCAGTGCCGAGAACAGGAAAAACGGCAGGATAAACAGCAGCGCGCAAAGGTTGACCCAGATCGAGCGGTCACCCTCGATGGTCAGCCGATAGAGGATGGCGAGGATCAACGACTGTTTAAATACGTTGTCGTTAAACGCGCCGAGCGACTGGGTAATAAAGAAGGGCAAAAAGCGCCGGGTACGCAACAGGTTGAACTGTGAGGGGTGACTCATCTTCCGTGTTTCCTGATGTTGGGTAGAGAGGCCTGGGTGCTTGTTATTGGAATGCCGCACCACGATCCAGGCCACACCTTACCTAAACTTTTCAGTTTATTTCTTCAAACCTGCGATACACGGCGAGACAAACAGCTCGCCACGCCACGCGCCCTGCACGGTGCGCTTGCCGACGATCAGCCACATCGCCGCCAACAAAATCACCAGCGCCGTACCGAACACGCTGAAAAACGTCAGGCTGAGGATGCTCGCCAGTTTCAGCGTCGCCAGGGAATACACGCCCAGCGGAAAGGTAAAGCCCCACCAGCCGAGGTTGAACGGAATGCCGTCACGCAGATAACGCACGGTGATCAGCAGGGCCATCAACATCCACCACAGACCAAAACCCCACAACGTCACTCCCGCCACCAGGCCCAGACCCGAGGCGATTTCGCCGACACCGGGCAGACCATTCGCGGCAAAAATCGCTGGGGCCTCACCGCCCAGCAGCAACATGCCCAACGCACCGGTGCCGATCGGCCCGAGGGCCAGCCAGCTCGACGCGGCCATGTTTTCGTGGGGCAGTTTGTGCAAGGCCATGCGCAACAACAGGATGGTCAGAATGCTGAACGCTACCGGCAGGGAAAAGGCCCAGAGCACGTAGCTGGTGGTCAGTACGATGAGTTGCGCATGGGCGTCCGTCAGATGCGGGGCGAGCAAGCCGCCGCTGGCCGCAGCCACTTCCGCCGCCACTACCGGCAGCAACCACACCGCGGTCATCTGATCGATGCTGTGCTCCTGACGAGTAAACATCATGTAGGGAATCAGCACGCCGCAGGCCAGCGACATCGCCACATCGATCCACCACAACGCTTCAACCAGTTGGATTACTCCGTCGCCCCAGCGCGGCACGCCGAACAGCAGAAAACCGTTGATGATCGTCGCCAGGCCCATGGGAATGGTGCCGAAGAACATCGACACGGTTGAATGGCCGAAAATCCGTCGTGCTTCATCGAAGAACAACATCCAGCGGGCGGCGTAGGCTGCGGTAAACAGCGTGAACAAGACAATGTTGAACAGCCACAGCCCTTCAGCCACGGCGTGCAATCCGGGAATGGCCAGCGGCAATTGCGCCAGCGCCAATGCCAGCACACCGGTGCCCATGGTCGCGGCGAACCAGTTCGGCGTGAATTGCCGGATCACTTCGCGCGGATGCTGAAGCTGGCTGAAAGGCTTGAAGCCGGGGGTGACACTGTTGGGGCAAATCATCATGAGCTCCTGTCCTCTGGTGAGGTTGAGCTCATGGTAGATCCGAATCGAATATCGATATAACGGGTAATATCTCTAACTGTTATCTGTTTTGCAGATAAACAGCTAAACGCTACCCTCCGATTCGATTACCAGAATCCGCGCCTCGCCTTGCGGATGGGCGACGTGCTCGGTGCCGACCGAGGCATAGAAAATATCACCTGTGTCCAACACAACCTGCCGCTCCTCGCCGCCTTCGCGGTAGTGCATCCGCACCCGACCATCGAGTACTACGAACACTTCTTCTCCGTCGTTGACGTGCCATTTGTACGGCTGATCGGTCCAGTGCAGGCGCGTGGTGATGCCGTTCATGTTGGCGATGTCCAAGGCACCCCAGGCGCGTTCGGCGGTAAACGATTTGCTGCGGATAATCTTCATGAATCGATCCGTGAGAGAAGTTCGCCAAGGCTAACCGAAACCGCGGCGCTCAAGGAGCACTGCAAATTTTACCCGCCTGGGGCCGCAGACTGAGCAGCAGCGCAGCCACGGCCAGCACGATCAGCACAACGCCGTAACCGTCGGTGGTCGCCAGCAATCCGAAGCTGCGCGCCAGATGCCCGGCCAGCAGCGCCGGCAGACAGAACGCCAGATAACTGAGCACGTAATACGCAGACATCAACCCGGCTCGCTCGTGGGGCAAGGCCAGCGGCACCAGAGTGCGCACCGCACCCAGAAAACCCGAGCCAAAGCCACAACCGGCGATCACCGTGCCAAAGAAAAACAGCGACAGACTGGCGCCGTGTACCCCAAGCAAAATCAATATCAGCCCGACCGGCAGCAAGCTCGCGCCCAGCAGCAGCGCCTGAGCAGCCGGGCGGTTGCGCATGGTGAAGATCATCAACGCGCCCGTCACGGTCAATGCCGCCACCGTCGCTCCGCCGATCAGGTTGGAGGTCGAGCCGGTGGCCGTGCGTACCAATGACGGTGCCAGCGAGGCATAAAAACCTCCGAGCGCCCAGGTTGCAGTATTCAATGGCAACACTCGCCACAATGTTGAACGCGCCTGCACCGGCACATGCAAGGTCGGCCGCAACGACGCCCACGCCCCGCTCTGTCGCGAAACACTTTCCGGCAAGCGCCAGACATACACGCCCTGCAACACGAACAACGCCAGCAGCAACCAGTAGGTCAGCTGCAACGGCGCGGGTGCGAATTCTGCGAGCAAGCCACAGCCCAAACCGCCCAAAGCCATTCCGAGTAACGGCGCGACGCTGTTGATCAACGGCCCCTGCTGGCGATCGGTGTCGAGCAATGTTGCGCTCAAAACGGCGGTGGCCATGCCGGTGGCGAAACCCTGCAGCACCCGCGCGCCGATCAACCAGGCGACGCTGTCGGCGTAAATGAACAGCAGCATCGCCAGGGCATTGAGCAGAACCGCGCTGAAGATCACCGGCTTGCGGCCCAAATGGTCGGAAAGCGAACCGACCGTCAGCAACGCCGCCAACAGACTCAAGGCGTAAACGGCGAAGATCAGCGTCAGCATCGCTGACGAGAAATGCAATTGGTCCTGATACAGGTGATACAACGGCGTCGGCGCGGTGGAAGCGGCGAGAAAACTGAGTAAGGTGATCGCCAGAAACCACAGGCTGGATCGATGGGAAGCAAGGTTGTTCAAAGGGCTGGTCATAGGGACACTCCGCAAAAGCTAACTTTTTGCTTTTACGCAGTGTGCTACCGCCTCGCGCTTAAAGCAAATTCTTTGTGTTAAGGTCTGAACCATGGCTATTAAAGAAGGTTTACGCCCCGGTGGCCGCAGTGCCCGGGTGCAAGAGTCGATCCATTCGGCTGTCAATGCGCTGCTGCAAGAGCAGGAACGTTCCACCGTGACCGTCCCGCAAATCGCCGCCCGCGCGGGGGTTACGCCGTCAACGATCTATCGGCGCTGGGGTGATCTGGCGGCGTTGCTGGCGGACGTCGCCCTCGCCCGTATGCGCCCGGACAGCGAACCGGCGGACACTGGAAGTCTGCGCGGCGATATCCGCGCGTGGGCCGAGCAGTATCTCGACGAGATGAGTTCGGAGGTCGGGCGCAACATGATGCGTGACGTGCAGGCGAGCGCTACGCCGGGCTATTGCGTGGCAATCATTGGTGCGCAGTTGCAGACCATTGTCGATCGCTATGCGCATGAGAAAACGCCGAGTGTCGATCGCTTGATCAATCTGGTGGTAGCGCCGGTGGTGTTCCGGATTCTGTTTTCGGCGGCGGCGCTGGAGGTGGAGGAGCTTCATCGCCTGATTGATATCGCGCTGCGTCTGGACTGACGCCTTCGCGAGCAGGCTCGCTCCCACAAGGAAATGCATCCCAACTGTGGGAGCGAGCCTGCTCGCGAAGAGGCCCGCCCGGTTACCATAAAAACCACCCGGTACCCCGCCTGCGACACCCCGCCGCGCCACGACCTTGGTCGACACTGACTAACCGCCGCGCCCGTGCGAGACTGTTCGCCCGGGCAGGAGTGCCGGGGAGTCTTTTGTCGGGAGTGCTGCATGTCGTTGTCCACCGGGCTGATCGCCGTCGTTGCCCTGGCCTACATGGCCATCATGTTCGCCATCGCCTTTTACGGCGACCGTCGCAGCACGCCGTTGCCGCCGCGAGTGCGTGCCTGGGTGTACAGCCTGTCGCTGGCGGTTTACTGCACCAGTTGGACGTTCTTCGGCGCGGTGGGACAGGCGGCGGAACAACTATGGTCGTTCCTGCCGATCTACCTCGGGCCGATCCTGCTGCTGGTGGGCGCGCCGTGGGTCCTGCAGAAAATGGTGATGATCAGCAAACAGGAGAACATCACCTCCATCGCCGACTTCATCGCCGCGCGCTACGGCAAATCGCAATCGCTGGCGGTGGTCGTGGCGCTGATCTGCCTGGTCGGCGTCTTGCCCTATATCGCCCTGCAACTCAAAGGCATCGTCCTCGGCGTGAACCTGCTGATCGGCGCCGGCGCCGATGCCATGGGCACCCGCGCTCAGGACACGGCGCTGATCGTGTCGCTGGTGCTGGCGTTGTTCACTATCGTCTTCGGCACGCGCAACCTTGATGCCACCGAACACCACCGTGGCATGGTCCTGGCGATCGCTTTCGAATCGCTGGTCAAGCTGTTCGCTTTTCTCGCCGTCGGCGCTTTCGTTACTTACGGCCTGTATGACGGTTTCGACGACCTGTTCAATCAGGCGATGCTCGCCCCGCGCCTTGAAGCCTATTGGAAGGAAACCATCAACTGGCCGTCGATGGTGGTGCAGACCGGCGTAGCGATGATGGCGATCATCTGCCTGCCCCGGCAATTTCACGTCACCGTGGTGGAGAACATCGACCCGCAGGATCTGCGGCTGGCGAAATGGGTGTTCCCCGCCTATCTGGCGTTGGCCGCACTGTTCGTAGTCCCTATCGCTCTCGCCGGTCAGATGCTGCTGCCCAGCCACGTGCTGCCCGACTCCTTCGTGATCAGCCTGCCGCTGGCCCAGGCGCATCCGGCGCTGGCCATGCTGGCGTTCATCGGTGGTGCATCGGCAGCGACCGGCATGGTGATTGTCGCCAGCGTCGCGCTGTCGACCATGGTCTCCAACGACATGCTGTTGCCGTGGCTGTTGCGCCGCAACAACGCTGAGCGCCCGTTCGAAGTGTTCCGCCAGTGGATGCTCTCGGTGCGCCGGGTCAGCATCGTGGTGATTCTGCTGCTGGCCTACGTCAGTTATCGCTTGCTCGGCTCGACCGCGAGCCTGGCGACCATCGGCCAGATCGCCTTCGCGGCGGTAACGCAACTGGCGCCAGCGATGCTCGGCGCGTTGTACTGGAAACAGGCCAACCGCCGTGGCGTGTTTGCCGGGCTCGCCCCCGGCCCTTTCCTGTGGTTCTACACGCTGGGGCTGCCGATTGCCGCGCACAGTCTCGGCTGGTCGCTAGCGAGCTTCCCCGGCTTGGCGTGGCTGCACAGCAATCCGCTGAACCTGCCGATCACGCCGCTGACCCAAGGCGTGGTGCTGTCGCTGGCGGGGAACTTCCCCCTGTTTGCCTGGGGCTCGGGGCTGTCGCGCACGCGGGTTTCGGAACACTGGCAGGCCGGGCGTTTCATCGGCCAGGAAATCAGCGCGCGGCCCAATGGTCGCTCGATGCTGGCGGTGCAGATCGACGATCTGCTGCAATTGGCGGCGCGTTTTGTCGGCGAAGAACGGGCGCGACAGAGCTTCATTCGTTTCGCCTACCGCCAGGGCAAGGGCTTCAACCCCAACCAGAACGCCGACAGCGAATGGATTGCTCACACCGAACGCTTGCTCGCCGGTGTCCTCGGTGCCTCTTCGACGCGCGCTGTCGTAAAAGCCGCCATCGAAGGTCGGGAAATGCAGCTGGAGGACGTAGTCCGCATCGCCGACGAAGCCTCGGAGGTGCTGCAGTTCAACCGTGCGCTGTTGCAAGGCGCGATCGAGAACATCACGCAAGGCATCAGCGTGGTCGATCAATCGCTGAAACTGGTGGCGTGGAACCGACGTTATCTGGAACTGTTCAACTACCCCGACGGTTTGATCAGCGTCGGCCGGCCGATTGCCGACATCATTCGCTACAACGCTGAACGTGGCCTATGCGGCCCCGGCGAGGCCGAAGTGCACGTTGCGCGCCGCTTGCACTGGATGCGCCAGGGCCGCGCGCACACCTCCGAACGGCTGTTCCCCAATGGCCGGGTGATCGAGCTGATCGGCAACCCGATGCCCGGCGGCGGGTTCGTCATGAGCTTCACCGACATTACCGCGTTCCGCGAGGCCGAACAGGCGCTCACTGAGGCCAACGAAGGCCTCGAACAACGGGTCAGCGAGCGCACCCAGGAACTCTCGCAACTCAACGTCGCACTCACCGAAGCCAAGGGCACCGCCGAGGCGGCGAACCAGTCGAAAACCCGCTTTCTTGCCGCCGTCAGCCATGACTTGATGCAGCCGCTGAACGCCGCACGGCTGTTCTCCGCCGCCCTCTCCCATCAAAACGAAGGCTTGAGCGCCGAGGCGCAACAACTGGTGCAACACCTCGACAGCTCGCTGCGTTCAGCCGAAGACCTGATCAGCGATCTGCTGGATATCTCGCGTCTGGAAAACGGCAAGATCAACCCGGATCGCAAGCCCTTCGCGGTCAATGAACTGTTCGACACCCTCGGTGCGGAATTCAAAGCGCTTGCCCAGGAGCAGAAGCTGACGTTCCGGGTGCGCGGCAGTCAATTGCGCATCGACAGCGACATCAAGCTGCTGCGGCGGATTCTGCAGAACTTCCTCACCAACGCTTTCCGCTACGCCAAGGGCCCGGTGCTGCTGGGCGTGCGCCGGCGTGACGGCGAGCTGTGTCTGGAGGTCTGGGATCGCGGGCCGGGCATTCCGGAAGACAAGCAGCAGGTGATCTTCGAAGAATTCAAGCGCCTCGACAGCCACCAGACCCGCGCGGAGAAAGGCCTGGGCCTGGGTCTGGCAATCGCCGACGGCTTGTGCCGGGTGCTCGGGCATACCTTGCGCGTTCGTTCGTGGCCGGGCCGTGGCAGCGTATTCAGCGTGACGGTGCCGCTGGCGCGCACACAAACGCCTCCCGCGAACGCAGCCGTGGAACTGAACGGTAAATTGCTTAGCGGCGCGCAGGTGCTGTGCATCGATAACGAAGACAGCATTTTGATTGGCATGAACAGCCTGCTCAGCCGTTGGGGCTGCCAGGTGTGGACGGCACGCAATCGCGACGAATGCGCCGCGATATTGAATGAGGGCGTACGGCCGCAACTCGCCCTGGTCGACTATCACCTCGATCATGGCGACACCGGCACGGAGTTGATGGCGTGGTTGCGTACGCGTCTGGGCGAACCGGTGCCCGGCGTGGTAATCAGTGCGGATGGGCGCCCGGAGACGGTGGCGCAGGTGCACGCGGCGGGACTGGATTATCTGGCCAAACCGGTGAAGCCCGCGGCGTTGCGGGCCCTGTTGAGTCGTTATCTGCCGCTGTAGGCGGTGATTTCGCCAACGCCTTCGCGAGCAGGCTCGCTCCCACAGAAAAGCAAAGTCAAAAGCACAGATCGCAGCCTTCGGCGGCTCCTACACAATGAGCGTTAGCTCGAGTGCTTTTGATCTTGATCCACGGGCGACGTCGGAAGGAACCCGAGCCTGCGAGGGCCGAACGCAGGAGCAAGCCTTTTTGGGTACTTTTTTCTGGGCCGGCATTCCGGGCGTCTGGAAAAAGTGCCTCGCCGTAAGGGCGAAACCGCCAGCCGCCATCACCGCAGCAACGGATATGTACTCACAATCAGCCAAAAAAACGACCTTTACTCAGGCAACTCAACCAACCCATCAACATCAGTCATCGCCCGCTCCAGCAAATCCGCCGGCAAACTCTTGCTCGCCCGCGCACCGAGCAACTTCAACTGCTCACTGCGACTGACCAGATTGCCGCGCCCTTCTGTCAGCTTGTTACGCGCCGAGCTGTAGGCCTTGTCCAGTTGCTGCAGACGATTGCCGACTTCATCCAGATCCTGAATAAACAGCACGAACTTGTCATACAGCCACCCCGCGCGCTCGGCGATTTCCCGGGCGTTCTGGCTCTGGCGTTCCTGCTTCCACAGACTGTCGATCACCCGCAACGTAGCCAACAGCGTGGTCGGGCTGACAATCACGATATTGCGGTCAAAGGCTTCCTGAAACAGCGCAGGCTCAGCCTGTAACGCAGCGGAAAACGCCGCTTCGATCGGCACGAACAGCAAAACGAAATCGAGGCTGTGCAAGCCTTCCAGGCGCTTGTAGTCCTTGCCGGCCAGACCTTTGACGTGATTGCGCAGCGACAGCACGTGCTGCTTGATCGCGATCTGCCCCAACGTGTCATCGTCGGCCGCCACATATTGTTGATAGGCCGTGAGACTGACTTTCGAGTCGACCACGACTTGCTTGTCACCGGGCAGGTAAATGATCACATCGGGCTGGAAGCGCTCGCCGTCCGGGCCTTTGAGATTGACCTGGGTCTGGTACTCGCGGCCCTTTTCCAGACCTGCGTGCTCAAGAACGCGCTCGAGGATCAGTTCGCCCCAATTGCCCTGGGTTTTCTGGCCCTTGAGGGCGCGGGTCAGGTTGGTCGCTTCGTCGCTCAGACGCAGATTCAACGCCTGCAAACGCTCCAGTTCCTTGGCCAGCGAGAAACGCTCGCGGGCTTCGGCCTGATAGCTCTCCTCCACGCGTTTTTCGAAGGACTGGATGCGCTCTTTCAACGGGTCGAGCAACTGGCCGAGGCGTTGCTGGCTGGTCTCGGCAAAGCGCTGTTCACGCTCATCGAAGATCTTGCCGGCCAGCTCGGCGAATTGCGCACGCAATTCATCCCGCGAGCCTTGCAGGTCGTCGAGGCGTTGTTGATGGCTTTCCTGTTGCTCGCGCAACTCGGCACTCAACGAGGCGGCCTGGGCGTCGAGACGGCGCAATTCGGCGTCCTTGTTGGCGCGTTCGAGGTTCCAGGCGTGGGACGCATCGCGGGCGTCGTCGCGCTCGATCTGCAACAACTCGACTTCGCGGCGCAGCGCGGCGAGGTCTGCCTGTTTGGCGGCGTTGGCCTGGCCAAGGTCGGCGATCTCATCGCGGCTGGCTTCAAGCTGCGCGTTGAGGCCGTCCTGAGCCATTTGCGCCATGGCCAGGCGCTCTTCGAGCAAGGCCAGATCGGCCTGGGCGCCGCTGGCCCGGCGCTGCAGTTGCCAGGCCAACGCCAGCAGCGGCAACCCTGCTGCCGCCAGACCAAGCAATAAGCTGGTCAAGTCCATAGCCATAGCGACTCCTGCCAATCGGATAAAGCCTGAAGGTTAACCAAGGTGTCAGGGCTTGGACAGCTCAGTCTTCGATCAGACCGAGTTCCTGCTGCGCGCGCCGGTCACCGGCACGGGCGGCCTGACGCAGCAGCTCCTGACCGATACGCCGGTCCCGTGCGTTGCCGCATTCACGGCAGATCAGTTGGCCAAGACGGCTTTGCGCGGCGACCACGCCTTCACGGGCCGGTTGCTTGAGCAGACGGCCGGCGAGATGCTTGGCGCTGGGGCTATCGCTCAGGCGCGGGGCATCGAGCAACCATTCAGCCACGCGGACGGAGAAGCGCTTGGGAGGGGTAACAGGATTCGGGTTTGAGGTAACAGAGTCTGATACTGAGCGAAACTTCATAAAGCACTGCGGGACAGATCGGAAGGCGCGCCACTTTACTCTCTTTTTCTTACAGGTAAAGTCGAAAAAAACCCGGCACGCCCGTCCTAGAGCAAGCGCTAGGGACAATCCACAGAAGCTGTGGATAAGTCAGTGGACAACCCCTCTGTGATCCTCGCAAAGCCTTGTGGAATGGGGCTCGCAGTCAAACTGACGATTTTTTCACCAACAAAAAAAGGCGATATTTTTCATTGACTTAAACTTTTGATACAGGCAGCGGCTGGAGTCAGGATTGATGTGACAGTGACGTTACGGTCTGTGCAACTAATGTGCACAAGTACCTGTGAGACGGTTATATGCGTGCGCTTTTTCGGGTCGTTTTATGCAGCGGAAGAGGCCAAGCGTCTTTGCGAGAAAGCCCGCGCTCCGACGGATGGTCGCGCGCAGCCACGTCCCTTCAGGCTTTTTTTCATTGCGGGGTTTGCTTCGTCTCGATGGATCCGTTACTATCCGCGGCGTTAGTACCAAGCTGAAAGTCAATTCCGGTCGAACATCTCCCACGGTCAATCTTCCAACAGGAAGAAATATCCGAAAAAAGCGGGACCGACCCCTCGATGGTTTCCAGGTAAATCTTGCGACGACGCTGCCTTTGAATGAAAGCAAAGGGCGTTGCGAAGAACACTTACTCTGACCGAACCAACCTGCAAATTGATCAGGATCTTCACCCCGGGCCCAGAACCTCTGCCCTCGCTGTGATGCCTGTCCTCCTAAGTACCTACCTGCCAGCCCAAGCGCGCTCATTTATCAGCGCTTCAAACTGGCTGCTTTGTTCCAGTCGGGTTCTTCGTTCGATCAATGGTGATCAACGTTACTGGAACGTTTTAACGTTGCACGGTTCTTATCCGTGTCATTTGTAGGAACACCTAATAACTATGTCTACTCAAATCCAGACTCAGGATGCCATTCGCACCCTAACCAACGCTTTTGCTCCAATGAACTGCCTGATCATGGCCGCTCGCAAAGGCTGCTTCAGCTTCACCGTGGTCAATGAACACGGCATCGCTCGTCACAGCGAGCGTCTGTACCCCGATCAATACTCCAGCGCCGAACCGCTGCAGGCCGTGATCGAGCGTACGCGTCAGGCACTGGTTGCCTGAAAGCCGACCAGGCTGCAAAAGCAAAGCCCTGCTGAAAAGCGGGGCTTTTTATTGCCTGATATTTCACTGTTAGCGCTGCGCTGCTAAGCATGTTCCGATCTAACGCTGGAGATGCGATAGCGGAAATATTTTAAAAACAGGCCTTTACACGCTGAATATGACACTACACTTCAACTCAAGCGGCGTGACCCGCTTGCGGCGAGCCTGAGTCGATCCACTGCTGCCAAAGCCCCCTTCAGGACTCGCCCTCCACAACAGGAAACGAGGGTGTTATGGGTATCGCTGCCAGCGAACTGTGCCGCTATGTGATCCGTCCTACATTGATCTATCTGGGACGCCACTGCGCAACCGCCGAATCCCTGCTGCTGGGCATCGCCGCCAGCCAGTCCGCCCTCGGGTCTGCCCTGCATGACCGCCGTGGCCACGGCCTCTACCGGATCGCCGAGCATCGGCATCAGGCGCTGTGGGACGATTATCTAGCGCTCGATCCGGAGCGCGCCAGCCTGGTGCGCGGCCTCGCCAGCCAGCACGCATTTCTCAGCGGCCCGCACCTGGAACTGACCGTCAACCTGCGTTACGCCACTGCCATTGCCTGGCTGCTGGTAGAAGAACAGAATCCCACCCTCCCCGCTCCGACCGACCTGCTCGGCATGGCGCGCATCTGGCGCCAGACCTTTCAACCGCAAGGTCGTCTGCGTGACTTCACCTATGCCTGGCAAACCTGTGTTTCACCGCTGAATCAGGTCGCTTGCTGACCGTGCGGTTCCACAAGTTCTCGCAACAGGCCGCCATTCTGGTCGGATTGTCCTACAAAACCGCTCTAACTCAAGGCATACGGGCTATGGCGCTGGGACGAAAATGTTGGTAATTTTCGCCCCGGTGATCACCAGGAGTTCTAATAATGAAAAAAGTCATGCTCAAAACCACCCTTAGCCTCGCCGTTACCCTTGCCTCCACGCAGATCTTCGCGGCAGGTTTTGCCCTCAACGAACAAAGCATCAGTGGGATGGGGACTGGTTTTGCCGGGCGATCTTCTTCTGCCGACGACGCAAGCACTGTTTATGGCAACCCGGCCGGCATGGCGCGCATCAAGCGCGAACAAGTCACCGGCGGCGTCGCCGTTGTCGATGCACACACCGATATCAGCAACGCCAGCTCCAGCCCGAACGGCGGCAGCAACAAAGGCGACATGGTGCCCTTCACCGCCGTACCTATGGGCTTCTATGTAAAACCGATCGATGACCATTGGGCCTTTGGTCTGGGTGTCTATGTGCCGTTCGGCCTGATCACGGATTACGAAAAAGGCTTCGCCGGCCGTTACTTCGGCAGCAAGTCCGAAGTACAGGTGATCACCTTCCAGCCAACCGTCAGCTACGCCTTCAACGACAAGGTATCGATCGGTTTCGGCCCGACGATCAACCGCATCGACGGCTCGCTGGAATCCAACCTCTCGATCACCCAGGCACTGCCGGACGGCAAGGTCAAGATCAAGGGTGACGACACCGCACTGGGCTACAACGTCGGCTTGCTGGTCCAGGCCACCGACACCACCCGCCTGGGCCTGACCTATCACTCCAAGGTCGACTACAAACTCGAAGGCAACACCAAGGTCAACTACGGCGCACTGGCGCTCGTGGGCGTAGGCGCCAATCAGAAGTACGATGCTTCGCTGAAGATCACCACGCCGGAATCCGTGGACTTCTCGGTCACCCAGGCGATCAACGATCGCTGGAACGTCTACGCCGGTACCACCTGGACTCGCTGGAGCCAGCTGGACAAGATCACCGTGAAGAACTCCGGCGTGCAGCCTCTGCTGGCCGGTCAGTTCGGCTCGATCAACGAAGACCAGAACTGGCATGACTCCTGGGCCTACGCGGTGGGTACCTCGTACCAGTTGAACAAGGAATGGGTACTGCGTACCGGTCTGACCTTTGACCAGTCGCCAACTAACAACGAAGACCGCTCGCCACGCATCCCGACTGGCGACCGCACCATCTTCAGTATCGGTGCCGGCTGGAGCCCGACCGACGACCTGACCATCGACGTCGCGTACTCGTACCTGAAAGAAGAGTCGGTCAAGATCCGCAACGAAAACGCGCGTGGCCAGAGCTACGATGCCAAGTATGAAAACTCGGCAAACGGCTTCGGTGTCGGCGCGACTTACCGCTTCTGATGCACCGTGGCGAGGCGCAATCCTCGCCCACGAAAAAGCCCCGCTCTCTTTGCAGAGGCGGGGCTTTTTCATGCCTGCAACTTTTCACTGAAACGACAAATTTCCATTGTGGGAGCGAGCCTGCTCGCGAAGGCGGTATGTCAGATGTTGATGTACTGACCTGTCACACCGCTTCGCGAGCAGGCTCGCTCCCACAGGGAACAACGTTAATCAGGGCTTTAGCGGTTTGGAGGCAATCGCCTTTTCGATCGCTGCAATAAATTCCGGATCATCCGGTTTGGTCAAACTGGAAAAACTCGCTACAACTTTGCCCTGCCGATCAACCACGTACTTGTAGAAATTCCATTTCGGCGCATTGCTCTGCGCCGCCAGCACCTGGAACAGATGCGTGGCGTCATCACCGCGAACCTTCTGCGGTTCGGTCATGTTGAACGTCACGCCATAGTTGGCGTAGCAGACCTTGGCGGTTTCCGCGCTGTCCCTGGATTCTTGCTTGAAGTCGTTCGACGGCACGCCAAGCATCTCCAGCCCTTGCGCCTTGTAGCGCTTGTTGAGCGCTTCAAGTCCTTCGAACTGCGGAGCGAAACCGCAGAAGCTGGCAGTATTGACCACCACCAGCGGCTTGTCGGCGTACTGCTTGCACAGATCGATGGATTCCTTGGCGCGCAACTTCGGCAGCGAGCCTTGCAACAGGTCAGGACAATCGGCGGCCTGGGCCAGGCCAGTCAACGCCATCAGCAACGCGGGAACAGCACACCAGCGCATCAACATGTCGAACTTCCTTGGGCAGTCATCAGGGTTCGACGTTACTCGCCACGCTGCCATCTAGCAAATGCTCATGCCCAACTGCATCAGAGCCAGACCGCCGCGCTGCCAGCCCCACCACACCAGCGCCAACAGCGCCGCAGCCAGTGCGCTGACGACCAGGCGCGTGCAGATTCGGCTCATGCCGCGCTCGCACTGGCTTGCAGGCGTGCCACCGGACGCTCGTGCACCGGCCAGTTAAGCGCCGCCGCCAACAGGCTCAAGAGAATCGCCACTTGCCAGATCAAGTCATAACTCCCGGTTCGGTCGTACACCACCCCGCCCAGCCAGCCGCCAAGAAACGAGCCGAGCTGATGGAACAGAAAGACGATGCCACCGAGCATGGACAAATTGCGCACGCCGAACAAGGTCGCCACCGTGCCGTTGGTCAACGGCACCGTCGACAGCCACAGAAAGCCCATGGCCATGCCGAACAGATAGGCCGATGTGGTCGTCACCGGCAGCCACAGGAACAGCACGATCACCACCGCGCGCAGCAGATACAGCGCAGTCAACAGACGCGGCTTGGACATGCGCCCACCGAGCCAGCCGGCGGTGTAGGTCCCGAAAATATTGAACAGTCCGATCAACGCCAGCACCGTAGTTCCGACGCTCGCGGGCAGATGCTGATCGACCAGATACGCCGGCAAGTGCACGCCGATGAACACCACCTGGAAGCCGCAGACGAAAAAGCCGAACGCCAGCAGCCAGAACCCGGAATGTGAGCAGGCTTCGCGCAGCGCTTCGCCAAGGGATTGCTCGTGGCCGAGCACCGGTAGCGGCTTGTCCTTGAGCATGCTCACCAGCGGCACGATCATCGCCACCAGCAAGCCCAGCACCAGCAGCGCAGCCGACCAGCCGAGCCAGCCAATCAACCCGAGGGTGCCCGGCAACATGGCAAACTGGCCGAACGAACCGGCGGCGCTGGCAATGCCCATGCCCATGCTGCGTTTGTCGGCCGGCACGGCGCGACCGACCACGCCGAGGATCACCGAGAACGAGGTGCCGGACAAACCGATACCGATCAACAGACCAGCGCTCAGTGACAGGGTCACCGGCGAATCGGACAAGCCCATGCACACCAGACCCAACGCGTAGAGCACACCGCCGACCAGCACCACTTTCGCCGCGCCGAAGCGGTCGGCCAGCGCGCCGGTGAACGGTTGCGCCAGGCCCCAGATCAGGTTCTGCAGGGCGATGGCGAAGGCAAACACCTCGCGCCCCCAGCCGAATTGCGCGCTCATCGGCGACAAAAACAGACCAAAACCGTGGCGCACGCCCAACGACAACGCCAGGATCAGCGCACTCCCCAGCAACACCCAACCGCACGTACGCCACATTGTTGTCATTGTTATTCTCCAGTCGCGGGTATATACCCGCTTGAGCTCGAAGAAACGGCCGTCAGGCCAGCTCGTCGAGCAATTTGAGCAAGGTTTCGCGCTTCTCGGCACCGAGACGGTCGATCAGCCGCTGTTGCGCCGCTTCCCACGCTGGCAAGGCCGCTGCCAGGCGTTGCACACCGGTTTCGGTGAGGCGCACGATGCGGTTGCGCATGTCCTCGCCCTCCGCCAGCGTCACCAGACCCTCGCCCTCAAGCACACGCAAATTGCGCCCGAGGGTGCTGCGATCCAGGCCCATGGCTTCGGCCAGTTCGGAGATGCTCGGTTGCTCCAGCCGCTGCAGATTGCACAGCAGAGAATACTGGGCAACGTTGATCCCGAAGCCGTCGAGAGCGCCGTCGTAATGCCTGCTGACGCCACGCGCGGCGCGACGCAGGTTGGTGCACAAACACTGAGAAGGAAGCATGATGCGTGTATATACCCGCGAGTGTGTTAAATCAAGTTACAGATGAGTTGATTCTGAACATCTTTGTTGCCGGTGAGGCCGCCTTCGCGAGCAGGCTCGCTCCTACAGGGGATAGCATTCCGAAAGTGGGAGCGAGCCTGCTCGCGAAGGGGCCGGCATCATCAACGCAAATCCTTCAGACCAACGCGAGGCCAACCAACACCGCCATCTCCAGCAATTCCAGCATCGCCCCCGCCGTATCGCCGGTGGTTCCCCCCCACCGCCGCATCACCCCCCGCCGCAGCCAGACAAACACCCCCAGCGAAATCAGCACCGCACCAAACCCGGCGATCAACACGCAGCCCAGCGCACTCAGCCCCAGCACCCACCCACCCGCTTTACGTGGCAGATGATCGGCCAGCGCCTGGCCCAACCCACCCTTGCGCACATACGGCGTGGTCAGAAACAACCCCAGCAACGCTGCCCGCCCGAGCACCGGAACGATGATCAGCGCCATACCCTGCCCTTGTTCGATCAACGCCAACAGCGCGGCGAATTTCAGCAGCAGCACCAACACCAGCGTGACCACCGCGATCGGCCCGCTGCGTGGATCTTTCATGATCGTCAGCGTACGCTCGCGATCGCCGAAGCCGCCGAGCCAGGCATCAGCGCTGTCGGCCAGGCCATCGAGATGCAGCGCGCCGCTGAGCAGCACCCACACGGTCAACAACAGCGCCGCATGCAGCAACACTGGTGTGCCGCCAAGCAGTAGATTCGAAGCGTAGAGGATCAACCCGAACAGCAATCCCACCAGCGGGTAAAACAGCAGCGAACGGCCGAGCTGTTGCGGCTCGGGCATGCCCGGCAAACGAATCGGCAGGCTGCTGAGAAACTGCAAGGCAATCCACAGCGCCAGCATCTTAGTGACCTTCCTTGAGCGCGCCGTCAGCCTCGACCGTCAGCGCAAACAGCGCGCCGTGACCGACTTCGACGTTGAGCAATTGTTCACGGGGCAAACCTCGCGCCTGGGCCAGCAACAAGCGCATCACGCCGCCGTGGCTGACCAGCAGAATCCGTTCACCGGCGTAGGCGGCATGCAGGCGCGCGACTGCCGCCAGCACCCGCGCAGAAAATTCGCTGACCGGCTCACCCTGCGGTGGCGTGAAACCATAGGGATCAGCCCAGAACAGCCCCAGCGCTTCGGCGTCTGTTTCCATCAACGCCGCCGCGCTCTGCCCTTCCCATGCGCCGAAATGCAATTCCTGCAGATCCTTGTCCAAATGCACGGACAGGTTCAATTGCTCGCCGAGCTCGGCGGCGAAGCGCGCGCAACGCTGCAATGGCGAGCTGACAATGCGATTCCAAGGCCCGCCTTCGACCACCGCCGCACGCATCTGCACCCAGCCGTTTTCGGTCAGTGCGTCGTCGAGGCTGCCGCGCAAGCCACCACCCAGTTCCGTTTCGCCGTGGCGCAGCAGGTCGAGGCGCAGGCTCATGCCGGGCGATCCGCCACGGCCGCTTCGGCGAACGTCGCCATCTGCCCATGCAGGTCACAGGCCAGGCGCAACAATGGCACCGCCAACGCCGCGCCGCTGCCCTCGCCCAGGCGCAGGCCGAGTTCCAGCAACGGCTCGGCGCTCAGGGTTTCCAGCACATGGCGATGGCCCGGCTCGGCGCCGCGATGGCCGAACAACAGCCACTCGCGACACGCCGGATTCAAGCGCACCGCGACCAGCGCCGCGACCGTGCAGATAAAACCGTCGACCAGCACCGCGATGCCTTCCTGCGCGCAGGCCAGATAAGCGCCGACCAACGCGGCAATCTCGAAACCGCCGAGATTGAACAGCGTCTGCGAGGCATCGCCGCGCTGCGCGGCATGCAGCGCCAGCGCACGTTCGATAACTTGCGCCTTGTGGCTGACGCCAGCGGCATTCAGCCCGGTGCCGGGACCGGTCAGGTGCGCCACCGGGCAGTCGAGCAAGGCGCAGGCCAGCGCACTCGCCGCCGTGGTGTTGCCGATGCCCATTTCGCCGCCGATGAACAACCGCGCCCCGGCGGCTTTCGCGCGCAACACGCTGTCGCGACCGGCCTGCAAGGCCAGTTCGCCCTGAGCCTGAGTCATTGCCGCGCCCGCCACGAAATTCGCCGTGCCCGGGCCAATGTTCACATGGCGCACGCCGGGCAGATTCAGCGTCGGATTCACTGTCCCCAGATCGATCACTTCCAGCTGCGCGCCGAGCTGACGCGCCAGCACGCTGATCGCCGCGCCACCGCTGACGAAATTCAGCAGCATCTGCCCGGTGACTTCCTGCGGATAAGCCGAAACGCCCTCCGCCACCACACCATGATCGCCAGCGAAAATCGCGATCCAGATCTGATCGAGCGTCGGCTTGAGCTGACCTTGCAGACCGGCCAGTTGCACCGCCACCGATTCAAGACGCCCGAGCGAGCCGGCCGGTTTGGTCAATTGCTGCTGGCGCTCGGTCGCTTGCGCAACGATGTCGGCATTCACGGCTTGGCACGGGTTCAGCCACCAGGTCAGGCTCATAATGCAGGTCCTTTCAAAGTCAGGGGCAGGCCGGCGACGGTCAGCACCACTCGCTGACAACGCTCGGCCAGAGCTTGATGCAGCCAACCGGCTTCATCGACGTAGCGGCGAGTCAATTCGCCCAGCGGCACGACACCCATTCCGGTCTCGTTGCTGACAAAAATGATTTCACCCGGCAGCGTGGCCAGGCAGTCAAGCAGCGCTTCACGCTCGGCGGCGAGACGCTCGGCGTCGTCGAGCATCAGCAGATTGGTCAGCCACAGGGTCAGGCAATCAACCAGCAGGCAGCGCTCGGCGTCGGCGGATTCGCGCAGCACGCGGGCCAGTTCCAGCGGTTCCTCGATCAACGCCCATTCGGCGGGTCGGCGCGCGCGGTGATGGGCGACGCGCTGGTTCATCTCGCCGTCGAGCGGCTGGCTGGTGGCGATGTAGGTCACGGCGAGATGGCTGTCGCTGGCGAGTTTTTCTGCCAGACGACTCTTGCCGGAGCGGGCGCCGCCGAGGATCAGTTGGAGCATGAGAACATCCTGAAAATTATGTATTGAGGCGACCGGCGCTATCGCGAGCAGGCTCACTCCTACAGGGGACCGCATTTCAAATGCAGGAGCGAGCCTGCTCGCGAAAGGGCCAGCCCAGACAACTCAAACCCCACAGAGCTGACGCAACAGCCCGGTATCCAGATGTTTTTCCACCAGATCCGCTAATCGTTCGATATCGCGCTCGCGCAAGCCGTGGTAATCGACCTCTTGCACATCACTCAACCCGGCCCAGCGCAACAACGTCGCGCTTGCCTCGGGGGATTCGAACAAGCCGTGCAGGTAAGTGCCGAACACCTGGCCATCGGCACTTTGCGCACCATCGCAACGACCGTCGTCCAAATGTACCGCCGGGTTCTCCAGCGCCGGCCCGGTGGTCACGCCAGCATGAATTTCATAACCGCTGACTTCAGCGTTTTCCAGCGCCAGCCGGCCATGCACATTGCGCAGTTGTTTCTCGGCTTCAAGCTGCGTTTCAAACGCCAGCAGACCCAGACCCGCGCTGGAGCCGGCAATACCTTCAAGGCCGAGCGGGTCGTGCACCTGCTCACCGAGCATCTGCAGACCGCCGCAAATCCCCAGCACCTTGCCGCCGTAGCGCAGATGCCGATTGATCGCTGCGTCCCAGCCGTTGGCGCGCAGATAAGCCAGATCACTGCGCACGCTTTTCGAGCCCGGCAGGATAATCAGGTCGGCGGCCGGAATCGCCTGCCCCGGGCCGACGAATTGCAGATCGACCTGCGGATGCAGACGCAGCGGGTCGAAGTCGGTGTGATTACTGATGCGCGGCAGCACCGGCACAACGACTTTCAAGACCTGCTCGGCCTTGTCGGTCTGGCGTTGGTCGATGCCGTCCTCGGCTTCAAGGTGCAGGTCCATCACGTAGGGCAGGACGCCGACCACCGGTTTACCGGTGCGCTGTTCGAGCCAGTCGAGGCCCGGTTGCAACAAGGCGATATCGCCCCGAAAGCGGTTGATGATGAAGCCTTTGACCCGCGCCTGTTCGCTTGGCGACAGCAACTCCAGCGTGCCCACCAGATGCGCAAACACGCCACCGCGATTGATGTCGGCGATCAGCAGCACCGGGCAATCCACCGCTTCGGCAAAGCCCATGTTGGCAATATCGCCGGCGCGCAGGTTGATCTCGGCTGGCGAACCGGCGCCTTCGACCATCACCAGCGGATACGCCGCGCTGAGCCGCGCATGGGAAGCGAGCACCGCTTGCATCGCGATGGCTTTGTAATCGTGATAGGCAACGGCGTTCATCGTCGTCACGGCGCGGCCATGAATGATCACTTGTGCGCCGGTGTCGCTGTTGGGCTTGAGCAGTACCGGATTCATGTCAGTGTGCGGCTGAAGATGCGCCGCTTGCGCTTGCACCGCCTGCGCCCGGCCGATCTCGCCGCCGTCAGCCGTCACCGCGCTGTTGAGCGCCATGTTCTGCGGCTTGAACGGCACCACCGCCACGCCCTGGCGAGTGGCCCACCGACACAGTGCCGTCACCAGGGTGCTTTTACCGGCGTCGGAGGTGGTGCCTTGCACCATCAGCGTGGTCATGGTTTTTCCTTGGCGAAAGCTTGCAAAGCCTGTTCGAGGCGCAGTTCTTGCGCGGCATCGGCAGGCAGGCCGAAGCGCACACTGCTGTTGTGCGTGAAGAGGCGCAGGAGGATGCCGCGCCGGGCGAGGAATTCGTGCAGCGCTTGCGCCTGCTCGGTGATCAGCCACTGAAACAGCGCGCAGCCACCCTGCGGCGCGAAGCCACAACGAGTCAGCAACGCCGCCAAACGCTCGCTCGCTTGGTCACTGCGAATCCGCTGACGGGTGTGGCCCTCGGTGTCTTGCAGGCACGCCGTGCCGAGCACTCGCGTCGGCCCGCTCACCGCCCACGGCCCGACCTGTTCGGCGAGCAGTTTGAGCAACTTGCGCTCGGCCAGAACGAAACCGAGGCGCACCCCGGCCAGACCGAAAAACTTGCCGAACGAACGCAACACCACCAGCCCGACCTGATGCGCATAGGGCGCCAGGCTCAGTTGCGGGGTGTTGTCCATGAATGCTTCATCGACTACCAGCCAGCCGCCGCGTTGCGCCAGCCGCGCATGCCAGTCGAGCAGGCGCGCCGGGGTCAGGCTCAGGCCGGTCGGATTGTTCGGGTTGACCACCACCAGCACGTCGAGGCTGTCGAGAAAGAACTCGACTTCCTGCTCCAGCACTTCACGGACGATATAACCGCTGCGCCGCCACGCTTCGGCATGCTCGGCATAGCACGGCGACAACACGCCGACCTTGCCGGCCCGGCGCAGACGCGGCAGCAACTGGATGGCCATTTGCGAACCAGCGACCGGCAACACCTGCGCGGCGCCGTAGTAATCGCAGGCTGCCTGTTCCAGGCCGTCGTCGGTTTCCGGCAGGCGGGCCCAGGCGCGCAGCGGGATCTCCGGGATCGCAAATGGCCACGGCGCGAGGCCGCTGGACAAGTCGAGCCAGTCAGCCTCGGCAATTCCGTAATCGAGTGCAGCCTTGCGCAGCCGTCCACCGTGCTCAAGCATAAAATTCCGCCCCCAGGCAAAGCATCAGCAGCCATAACCATACGCCGCGCTGGACCAATTGCCAGCCACGGTCGATGGAGTCGGCGTCCGCCGGGGCGCCCTCGCCCAGTTGCGGGCGCTCGTGCAGTTCGCCGTGATAAATCGCCGGGCCACCCAGTTCGACGCCCAGCGCACCGGCACCTGCCGCCATCACCGGGCCGGCGTTGGGGCTATCCCACTGCGGCGCCTGGCTGCGCCAGCACTTGAGCGCGAGTCGGGTTTTGCCCAGTAGCGCGTAGGTCAATGCCACCAGACGCGCAGGAATGTAGTTCAACACGTCGTCGATTTTCGCCGCGGCCCAGCCGAAACGCTCGAAGCGTTCGTTGCGATAACCCCACATCGCATCGAGGGTATTGCTCAAGCGATACAGGACCACGCCCGGTGCGCCGGCGACGACAAACCAGAACAGCGCAGCGAACACCGCATCGCTGCCGTTCTCCAGTACCGACTCGGTGGCGGCGCGGGCCACGGCGTTGCTGTCCAGTTCATTGGTCTGGCGGCTGACCAGATAACCGACACGCTTGCGCGCCGCGTCCAGATCATCGGCGCGTAACGCCGCCGAGACCGGCGCGACATGCTCGCCGAGGCTGCGCATGCCCAGGGCGCAATACAGCGCGAGAATCTCGACAATCCAGCCCACGTAGGGCGCCCAGGAAAATGCGGTGGCAAGCAAGGTCAGCGGCAGTACCGCGAGGACCCACGCGGTCACGCCATGGCTGCGCCAGCCACGACCGCCGGCGTTGAAACGTTGCTCGATGCGCCCGGCAAAATTGCCGAACGCCACCAGCGGATGCCAGCGTTTCGGTTCACCGAGCAGCGCATCCAGCGCTACCGCAGCGACACTCAGCAACGCCACACTCATTGACTCACTCCCCAATAGTTTTCGTACAGCAACTCGTTCAGCGGCCGCGCTTGCGCCCAGCCTTCGAGCACCAGCATCGGCGCTGGATAGAATTCCTTTACCGGCCCCAGACACAACACCGCCAGCGGCTTGGCACCGGCCGGCAACTTGAGTAAGTCCGCCAGGGCCTGCGGCTCGAACAGCGAGACCCAGCCCATGCCCAGGCCTTCGGCACGGGACGCCAGCCACAGATTCTGGATCGCGCAGGACAACGAGGCCATGTCCATTTCCGGCAACGTGCGCCGACCGAAGATGTGTTTTTCGCGATCGTCCATCAGCGCCGCGACCAGCACTTCGGCGCAATCGTTGATGCCTTCGACCTTGAGCTGCATGAACTCATCGCTGCGCTCGCCGAGGGCTTCGGCGGTGCGGATGCGTTCTGCTTCCACCAGATCGCGGATCTGCCCGCGCAGAGCGCGATCGCTGATACGGATGAAGCGCCAGGGCTGCATCAGGCCGACGCTTGGGGCTTGGTGGGCGGCTTCCAACAAACGTCGCAGCAGTTGCGGCTCGACGGTGCCGCCGGTGAAGTGGCGCATGTCGCGGCGTTCGGCGATGGCCTTGTAGACCGCAGCGCGTTCGGCTTCGGAGAATATGTTGTCGGTCATGGCCCTTTCGCGAGCAAGCTCGCTCCCACAGGGTTCAGGTGATCCATTGTAGGAGTGAGCCTGCTCGCGATAGCGGTTTCAAAGTTCGGCGCAAACAGCGCTGCGACAGCCACCGGATTCGACGGAAAATAAAAGTGCACATAAGACGCCGTCACCCGCCCCTCACGATAAACCGCCTCGGCCCCGCGCCCGCCATTCGGGCTAAGTCCACGGGCAATCGGCGTCAGCTCGGTGGTGGTCAGCGAATGATGATAGGTATGCCCACGCAAAGAACCTTCCGGCAATTCAACCGCCTGCAACGCCAGCGCCGCGAGACGCTTCTGCATCACCGCATCGCCCTTGAGCAAACCGACCAGTTCAGCGCGGGTGCCTTCCACGTCAGTCAGCGAATCAAGCAGATAAAGCATCCCGCCGCATTCGGCGAGCAACGGTTTGCCCGCCGCATGGTGCGCGCGGATGGCTGCAAGCATTGAGGTGTTTTGCGCCAGCGCGACGTGGTGCAACTCCGGATAACCGCCCGGCAGATACAGGCTGTCGGCGGCGGGCAATTGCGTGTCGCGGATCGGCGAGAAGAACTGCAGCTCGGCACCCATCGCCCGCAGCAGATCGAGGCTGGCGCCATAGGTGAAGGCGAAAGCTTCGTCGCGGGCGACGGCGATGCGCACACCCTTTAATAGAGGCTCGGCAGCGATAACGTCAGGCGCGGCGAATTCCACGGCCGGTGGCAGCGCGACTTCGCAGCTGCTGGCCAGTGCATCGGCGGCCGCATCGAGGCGCAGATCCAGATCATTCAATTCGCTGGCCTGAACCAGGCCGAGGTGGCGGCTCGGCAATTCGATGCCGCTCTCGCGGGACAGTGCGCCGTACCAACGCAGACCTTCGGTGAGGCTGCCTTCGAGCAATTGCGCATGGCGCAAGGTGCCGACGCGGTTGGCCAGCACGCCAGCGAATGGCAAGTCCGGCTGATACTTCGCCAGGCCCAGCGCCAAGGCGCCAAAGGTCTGCGCCATGGCGGTGCCGTCGATCACACCGAGCACCGGCACACCGAAGTGGCGCGCCAGATCAGCGCTGGATGGCGTGCCGTCGAACAGGCCCATCACGCCCTCGATCAGAATCAGATCAGCCTCGGCGGCGGCTTCCCACAACAGCCGACGACTTTCCTGCTCGCCGACCATCCACATGTCCAATTGATACACCGGGGCACCGCTGGCGCGCTCGAGAATCATCGGGTCGAGAAAGTCCGGGCCGCATTTGAACACGCGCACCTTGCGCCCCTGGTTGCGATGCAAACGGGCGAGCGCGGCGGTGACGGTGGTCTTGCCCTGACCGGAGGCCGGCGCGGCAATGAGTACCGCCGGGCAGTGACGTGGTTGCTTCAAAGTTCGACGCCTTTCTGCGCTTTGATCCCCGCCTGGAAAGCGTGCTTGAGCATGCCCATTTCGGTGACCGTATCGCCCATCTCGATCATTTCCGGCTTGGCGCCGCGACCGGTGACGACCACATGTTGCATCGGCGGGCGCGCCTGCAAATCGCTGAGCACCTGATCGAGGTCGAGGTAGCCGTGCTTGAGGGCGATGTTCAACTCGTCGAGCACCACCAGACCGATCGACGGATCACGCAACAATTCGCGGGAGACGTCCCAGGCCGCAGTCGCAGCGGCGATATCGCGCTGGCGATCCTGGGTTTCCCAAGTGAAGCCTTCACCCATGACGTGAAAACGCACCTGCTCGGGGAAGCGGCGGAAGAACAATTCCTCGCCGGTGCTGTTGCGGCCCTTGATGAACTGCACCACGCCGCACTGCATGCCGTGGCCCATGGCACGGGCGAGCATGCCGAACGCCGAACTGCTCTTGCCTTTGCCATTGCCGGTCAGCACCAGCACCAGGCCGCACTCGTCGGGCGAATTGGCGATGCGTTCGTCGATCACGGCTTTCTTGCGCTGCATGCGCGCCAGATGGCGCTCGTCGCGCTCGGGGGAATCAGTCATGGGGGAGCTCTCCGTTGAGGCTGGATAACGGCGGGCAGGCACAAGAATAGACGGCAAAAAGCCTGGCATCGCCCACCGTGATGCCGCTGAGATGGATCAGGCCGGTCTCCGGGCTCATGAGTGGCATTTGCCGGACTGCGCGCCTTCCCGCTTCTGTCGAGGCAGTGGCTCAAGGCGCAGTTTTCACTCATTTACCGTTGCGGGGGCAGCGCCGGGATCGTCGTGGCTTCGCTTGAAGTCCACCCTCACCGGCTTCCCTGTTTCACTCTGTCGACACTGGGCCACAGAGCACCTGAAACAAGCGGCGAAGGTTAGAGGGTTGGGGGTGGAGCGTCAATTGAAGAGGCGCTTTGCGCGCGAATAACTGCCGCTGATCCATTGTGCAGAGGCAATCTTGTGCCAGACTGTGACAAGTGATATCAAAGAGCCATGCTTTTCTCGACAATCTCACCACAACAATAAGGATGACGACGATGCAAGGCATGATCATCAGCAACCCGCGCCTGGAATTTCTGCGCCCGGTGCTGGAACGCTGGTTTGACTGTATCGATCGCTACAACAGCGTGCGCGGCGACAATGACGCGCCGTACTGGCACGACGAAAAAGCCAACCTCGGCTTGCTTTCAGCGGCGGCGTGGATGGCTGAAATGGTCACGCTGAACGACACGGCCACGCGCAAACAGAACGAAGAAGGCGAGCGCAATGCCCGCGCCGATCTGCTGATTGCCGGCAGCGAAGACCGCGCGTACATTCAGGCCACGCAACGCTGGCCACGGGTCAACAACCTCAACCTGACCCAGGCGCTGCTCGACATCACCGTGGATGCCAGGCGCATCAGCTACGCCAGCGACCTGAAGCTCGGCTGCCTCTTCGTCGCCCCGCAAAAAGCCCAGCACAGCGCCAGCCCCGAAGAGCTGCAGGACATGGTCGACGACCTGCAGAAAGAGCACACCTGCGCCGTAGCCTGGTATTTCCCTTACGCCTATCGCAAATTGCACAGCGAAGCGGGCAACTATCATCCAGGCATCGCCGTGCTGTTCAAGGAAGCCCGCGGCTGAGCAGTTGAACCATCGGGCCTGCGCCCTCCTCTATGATTAGGAATGCATTCATAGGGAAGATCAGCAATGCGCAAGGCCCAACTCGCTCTTATCATCGCCGTCGCCGGCGGGCTCGCCGCCTGCGGTGAAACCTCCAGCCTGCAAGTCTCCGATGGCACCGGCCCGTCACCGAAACTGCCCGAACCGAACAAGACGCTGATCCCGACAGTGAACATCGCCCCGGCGGTGGGCTGGCCGGAAGGTGCGAAACCGACCGCAGCGGCCGGCACTCAGGTCGCCGCGTTTGCCGAAGGCCTCGATCACCCGCGCTGGCTGTATGTGCTGCCCAACGGCGATGTGCTGGTGGCGGAAACCAACGCGCCACCCAAACCCGATGACAGCAAAGGCATTCGCGGCTGGGTCATGAAGAAAGTCATGGGCAAGGCCGGCGCTGGCGTGCCGAGCCCGAACCGCATCACCCTGCTGCGTGATGCCGACCACGATGGCGTCGCAGAAACCCGCACGGTGTTTCTGCAAAACCTCAACTCGCCGTTTGGCATGACGCTGGTCGGCAACGACCTGTATGTGGCCGACACCGATCGCCTGCTGCGCTTCAACTACGAGCCGGGCGCCACCGAGATCAAAACCCAACCGATCAAAGTCGTCGATCTGCCGGGTGGCACGCTGAATCACCACTGGACCAAAAACGTTATTGCGAGCAAGGACGGCAACAAGTTGTACGTCACGGTCGGCTCGAACAGCAACGTCGGCGAAAACGGTCTGGATCAGGAAGAAGGCCGCGCGGCAATCTGGGAAGTCGATCGCGCAACCGGCAATCACCGGATCTTCGCCTCGGGCATCCGCAACCCCAACGGCCTCGCTTGGGAACCCACCAGCGGCGCGCTGTGGACGGCGGTCAACGAGCGTGACGAAATCGGCAGCGACCTGGTGCCGGACTACATCACCTCGGTCAAGGACGGCGGTTTCTATGGCTGGCCGTTCAGCTATTACGGCCAGCACGTCGATGTGCGGGTCAAACCGCAGAACCTCGATCTGGTGGCCAAGGCTATCGCCCCGGATTACGCCGTCGGCCCGCACACCGCTTCGCTGGGCCTGACCTTCGCCGAGGGCAACAGCCTGCCGGCGCAATTCAAGGAAGGCGCGTTCATTGGCCAGCATGGCTCGTGGAACCGCAAACCGCACAGCGGCTACAAAGTGATTTTCGTGCCGTTCACTGGCGGCAAGCCGACCGGTCAACCGGTGGATGTGCTGACCGGTTTCCTCGACAAGGACGAGAACGCGCTCGGCCGCCCGGTGGGCGTGGTGATCGATCAGCAAGGTGGTTTGCTGGTGGCGGATGATGTGGGCAACAAGGTGTGGCGCGTTTCGGCGAGCAAATAATCTGACGCCTGACACGAAACAACTGTAGGAGTGAGCCTGCTCGCGATAGCGGCGTATCAGTCGACATTTACGTCACAGATACACTGCTATCGCGAGCAGGCTCACTCCTACATTGGATCTTTGTCAGATTTGATTATGGGTTATGCGCCAACTGCCCCGGCTGCAACACCCGCTTGGCGCTCAGATACGCTTTCTGCCAGTAGGCCTTCGACAGGCTGTCGAGCTTGACCGTGCCGCCCGTGGCAGGTGCATGCACGAAGCGCCCCTCGCCCACGTAAATCCCCGCATGACTGACCTGCGAACCGCCATTGGTGGCGAAGAAGATCAGGTCGCCGGTCTGCAAGCCTTCCTTGCCGACATTCGGCGCCTGCATGACGATCATTTCGCGGGTCGAGCGTGGCAGGGAAATCCCCGCCGCGTCGCGGTACACGAAACCGATCAGGCCACTGCAATCAAAACCCGAATCCGGCGTATTGCCGCCCCAACGATACGGCGTACCGACCAGGCCGAGGGCACGGAACAGCACGTCTTCCGCGGCGGGAGAAAAGGCTTGTGAGGGAGCGAACACGATCGGCGCACGAACCACGGGGGCTGGCGGCGGTGTGCGGCTGGCGCAGGCGCTGAGCAGCGCGGCGCAAATAATCAAGGTGAGGCGGGCCGACATCGTCATAAGCAGAACATCCTGATCTGGCTGCGGCTTTCTCTGCCGAATGGACAGAAACAAAACCGCCTGCGTCATCACGCAGGCGGTTTGCCATCAATATAGATTCAGGATTCTAGCGGCTACGCGGCAAACTTCAAGTAAGACTTTAACTTCACCTTGTAAAGTTTAGGTCTACTCCGTTGCCGGACCGTATTGTCGCCGCGAACGCAGCGACATCGGGCTTACTTGCGAGCAGTGACCACGGTCGGCGCCATGGCGAGTGCACGCTTGGCTTCGATGAAGGTCTTGCTCCAGTAGCTGTCACCCAGGCTGTCGATGCGAACACCGCCGCTGCGACGACTGCTGGAGTGGATGAACTGGTTGTCGCCCAGGTAGATACCGGCGTGACTGACACGACCGCGACGACCATTGGTGGCGAAGAACAGCAGATCACCCGGCTCAAGGTTGCTGCGCGACACCAGCGGCGCGTCAACGTTGATCATTTCGCGGGTGGAGCGCGGCAGGTTCATGCCCGCCTCTTCGCGGAACAGGTAACCAATGAAACCGCTGCAATCGAAACCGGCTTCAGAGGTACCGCCGAAACGGTAACGTGTACCGATCAGGGACATGCCGCGTTCGAGGATGCTGTCAGCCAGCACAGGCAGCTGATAAGGCTTGCTGCCGTTGAACTGGTTGAGTTCTTTTTCGGTGTCCAGTTCTTCCTGATAAATAACGGAAGACTGGGCAGTAGCAGAATTCTTGACCTGTTGCGGCGGCTCTTGAACCGGAGAATGAGCAGCACAACCGAATAACAGGGTAACGAGTGCGAGAGGCACGAGGGGTGCGAAGCGCTTTAGCATGGGCACGACCGTGGCTGGTAGTTGTAAAGAAGCCGAGACTATGCCCGCTATCGTCCTCATTTGCAAATTCAATCGAACTTTATGTGACTTCCCGGTTTCGCGTTTACATCTAAGCGCTTAATCCGCCTGGCCGCTCAATTGCCGCAGGCACGGAGGTTTTCTGGCGCCTGAAAGCTGGCAAAAGCCCACTATCACCAGCCCAGAGTTTCCTTGAGGAAGGGAATGGTCAGCTTGCGTTGCGCTTGCAAGGAAGCCTGATCAAGCTGCTCGAGGAGATCGAACAGCGCGCTCATGCTGCGCGTGCCGCGAGTCAGAATGAAATGCCCGACTTCATCGGTCAGGTGCAGACCGCGACGCGAGGCGCGCAATTGCAGCGCACGCAATTTGTCTTCATCGGAAAGCGGGCGCATCTGAAAAATCAGCGCCAGGGTCAGGCGTGATTTCAGGTCAGCCAGCTTCACTGGCAATTCGCGTGGTGAAGTGGATGCAGCGATCAGCAGGCGCCGGCCGCTGTCCCGCAGACGGTTGAACAGATGAAACATCGCCTCTTCCCAGTCCGCCTTACCGGCGATCACCTGCAAATCATCCAGGCAGACCAGTTCGTACTGTTCAAGGTTGTCGAGGATTTCTACGCCGCGGTCCATCAACTCGGCCAGCGGCAGATACACCGCCGGTTCGCCCATCTGCTCGAAGCGCAGGCACGCTGCCTGCAACAGATGCGTACGCCCGACACCGTGCTTGCCCCACAGGTAGATCAGGCTCTCCGTCCACCCGGCGTCGGCTTCGCAGAGACGCTCGACATAGCCGAGTGCAGCGGCATTGGCGCCTGGGTAGTAGTTGATGAAGGTGGCGTCGTCACGCAGACGCACACCTAGGGGCAGCTGAATCGGTTTCATGCTGACTGAACAGTTCTCAAAGGAACCGTTAGTGGCCTCTGTGTAAAGTTTGCGAAGTTTATACCCGTGAGGCTGAGCGCACAATGCGACAGACTCCAAGCAAAATCAAAGGTTTGCGTTGAAGCACCGGTTTTGTGACGGATTCTCTGGCGCCCTCGCCCGTACGACACCGGGCAGCCCGGCCAAAGGCCCGGCCGCCCGCGACATCACAGCTCGGGTTCGTCAACGCCGCTGTAGATCTCGGAATCCTTGTACAGAACGTGGACATGCCGCACCAGCACCATGATCACCGCCGCCACCGGCAGCGCCAGCAGCACGCCGGTGAACCCGAACAGCTCGCCACCCGCGAGGATGGCAAAGATTACCGCCACCGGGTGCAGGCCGATTCGGTCCCCGACCAGCAGCGGCGTCAGCACCATGCCTTCCAGCGCCTGACCAACCATGAACACCGCGACAATCCCGACCATCGGATAGAGATCGCCACCGAACTGGAACAACCCGGCGATCAACGCCGCACCGATGCCGATGACAAAGCCCATGTACGGCACGATCGCCGCGAGACCGGCAATCAGGCCGATCAACAGCCCCAGTTCCAGGCCAACGATCATCAGGCCGGCGGCATAAATCACCCCCAGCGCAACCATCACCAGCAACTGGCCACGCACGAATGCGCCGAGTACCTCGTGGCACTCACCCGCCAGCGCCACCACGCGTTCTTCGCGATCACGCGGCAGCAGGCTGCGGATCTTGCCCATCATCACGTCCCAGTCGCGCAACAGATAGAAGCTGACTACCGGGATGAGCACCAGATTCGCCAGCCAGCCGATCAGCGCCAGGCTCGAGGCCGTGGCCTGGCTCAGCACCACGCCGACGATGTCGGTGGTCTGGCCCATGTGTTCGCTGATTGCGGCTTTGACCTTGTCGAACTTCCAGAAACCGTCCGACAGGCCCAGTTTCGCCTGCGCCCATGGCACAGCGGTGTGCTGCAACCAGTCGAGCATCTGCGGCGCCAGCTCGTACAGACGCAGCAATTGCTTAGCGAGCATCGGCACCAGCACCAGCATCAACGCCGTGACGATCAGGGTGAACAAGGCAAATACGGCAATCACGCCCCAGGTTCGCGACAAACCGAGCCGCTCCAGGCGATCCACCAGCGGATCGAACAGATAAGCCAGCAACAACGCGACCAGAAACGGCGTGAGGATCGGGTGCAGCAACCATACAAACGCGCAAAGCAGGATTACCCCACCGAGCCAGAACCAACGCCGCGTATCGGCCATTTACCACTCCTGATGCTTCTATATAAGGAAAAGACTTACCAACGAAACCGCAACGACGGTGCCACCGCTGCCGGGGTTGGCGCTGCTACCGCAGGCGCACCCTCGACGGCTGGCTGCACAGGTGCCGCTGGAACCGGCGCCTCGGCAGGCAGCTCCTGCAACTTCGCCAGCGACAATTGCGCGCGCAACTGATCGGCGCTGCCATTGACCCGATAGACGATGCGATCGCCCTGCACGCTCTGCAGACGCACGCCGAACGGTTCGAGTAACCGCAGCAGCGCCGCATAATGCTCCAGATTCATGCCCTGCACTTCCAGAGTCTGCTGACCCGATGCGCCGGGCTTGGCAACGAATCGCGGCGCCAGACGCTCGGCCACCGCCAGCATCACCGCATCGGCAACCGCAGCCTGGTCGGCGCCCTGCACGCTGCCGGCTTCTTTCTGATCGCCGAGCCACAGCCGCCATTTCGCCTGCCACTGCCCGCTCTCTTCACTGGCATGCACCGCGAGCAAGGCGTCAGCGTTGTAGCGTTCCGAAGCACTGCGCAGGGGCGCGGGATCAGCACTTTCCAGCGCCGGCGCAGTGGCGACGAGTTGTTCGCTGAGATCCGCCAGCGGCAAACGCAGTGGCAAGCCGCGATGTTGCGCAGCCGTGCGCAACGTTGAGGCAGCGGCCTGACCGTCACCGACCAGACTCGCACCTTCAGTCGAATCGTTCAGCCACCAGCTCAAAATCGACGGCCGACTGGCGCCCCACACCGGCAGCCCGGCGCGGCGCAACGCCTGCTCGGTGGTTGCCGGATCGAAATCGACTTTCAACACTTCCGGGGGGCCGGCATCGAAACCGAACTGGCTGATGATCTGCTGCGGGTCCTTGCGGATCGGTGCCAGCCCCGGGCTCTGCGCGGCTTTCGGGTCGCCGGTCAGGCGCAGCACCAGAGTATCGAGCGCTGCCTGCGTGGCGCGATCGCGCTCTTGCGCAGCCTGGCCGTTGACCGGCTGACGCACCTGATAAAGGCCTTTGAGGTTTTCGGCATGGCTCGCCAGGCTGACCAGTGTCAGGCAGCCCACAAATAAAAATTTACAAAAACGCATGGAAAATTCCCGTCGACAGGAGCGGCTGGAACACGCCGCGTGAACCGTTTGAGCAAGGCTGTGACCCCCTCCTCTGGCAAAACATTCACACGGTGGCGGTAAGTTTTTGCACAGTCCTAACGATAGACGGTTAATCGCCACACCTTATACAGGCAGTCATCCCCTGCGATTGCAAAAAATTTCCGCCGATATGGCCCTGCCCGTCGGTGCGAGGATGGCCGCTGCCCCTCAAGCCTGATAAAATCGCGCGCCTTCGCAGACCGGCAACAGCCGGGCCCCTCGAAACTCGCGTGAGGCGATCGCCCATCGAGTTCGACGTTCCCGCTGACCCGGTCGTTACCCCCTGAATCCCCTCCCCTAAAGGCCTGGATCATGAGCAAGCAACCCTCCCTGAGCTACAAGGACGCCGGTGTAGACATCGACGCCGGTGAAGCATTGGTCGAACGCATCAAGAGCGTCGCCAAGCGCACTGCGCGCCCGGAAGTCATGGGCGGCCTGGGCGGTTTCGGCGCCCTCTGCGAAATCCCGGCCGGCTACAAGCAGCCGGTGCTGGTCTCCGGCACCGACGGCGTCGGCACCAAGCTGCGTCTGGCGCTGAACCTGAACAAGCACGACAGCATCGGCATCGACCTGGTCGCCATGTGCGTCAACGACCTGGTGGTGTGCGGCGCCGAGCCACTGTTCTTCCTTGACTACTACGCCACCGGCAAACTCAACGTCGACACCGCTGCACAAGTAGTGACCGGCATCGGCGCTGGCTGCGAACTGTCGGGTTGCTCGCTGGTCGGCGGCGAAACCGCTGAAATGCCAGGCATGTACGAAGGCGAAGACTACGACCTGGCCGGCTTCTGCGTTGGCGTCGTGGAAAAAGCGGAAATCATCGACGGCTCGAAAGTCGCCACCGGTGACGCCCTGATCGCCCTGCCATCGTCCGGCCCGCACTCCAACGGCTACTCGCTGATCCGCAAGATCATCGAAGTCTCCGGCGCCGACATCGAGAACACCCAGCTCGACGGCAAACCGCTGACCGACCTGCTGATGGCCCCGACCCGCATCTACGTCAAGCCACTGCTCAAGCTGATCAAGGACACCGGCGCGGTCAAGGCCATGGCCCACATCACCGGTGGCGGCCTGCTCGACAACATTCCGCGCGTACTGCCAAAAGGCGCTCAGGCTGTAGTTGATGTGGCCAGCTGGACTCGCCCGGCCGTGTTCGACTGGCTGCAAGAGAAAGGCAATGTTGACGAAACCGAGATGCACCGCGTGCTCAACTGCGGCGTCGGCATGGTCATCTGCGTGGCTCAGGAGCACGTCGAAGTCGCCCTGAACACCCTGCGTGACGCCGGCGAGCAGCCTTGGGTCATCGGTCAGATCGCCGTGGCCGCCGAAGGCGCTGCGCAGGTCGAGCTGAAGAACCTCAAGGCTCACTGATGCCAAAGCCCTGTGATGTCGTGGTGCTGTTGTCCGGCACCGGCAGTAACTTGCAGGCTCTGATCGACAGCACGCGGACCGGCGACAGCCCGGTCCGCATCGCTGCGGTGATTTCCAACCGCGCCGACGCCTACGGCCTGCAACGCGCCCGCGACGCGGGTATCGCCACCCGCTCGCTGGATCACAAGGCATTCGAGGGCCGCGAGGCCTTCGATGCCGCGCTGATCGAACTGATCGACCAATTCAGCCCGAAACTCGTGGTACTGGCCGGCTTCATGCGCATTCTCAGCGCTGATTTCGTTCGCCACTATCAGGGTCGCCTGCTCAACATCCACCCGTCGCTGCTGCCCAAATACAAAGGGTTACACACTCATCAGCGCGCGCTGGAGGCCGGCGACACGGAACATGGCTGCTCCGTACACTTTGTCACCGAGGAACTCGATGGCGGACCACTGGTCGTACAGGCAGTATTACCGGTAGAGTTGCACGACACGCCGCAGAGTCTGGCGCAACGAGTCCACGTTCAGGAACACCTGATCTATCCGATGGCGGTACGCTGGTTTGCCGAAGGCAGACTGACACTCGGAGACCAGGGTGCTTTACTCGACGGCCAGCTACTCGCCGCCAGCGGCCACTTGATTCGAAACTAGGAGATATTATGCGTCGCGCCCTGCTCTTCGCCTGCGCTCTGCTCGCCCTGCCCTTCGCGCAGGCAGCGGACCTTCAACCGTTCTCCGCCAGCTACACCGCCGACTGGAAGCAGCTGCCCATGAGCGGCACCGCCGAACGCAGCCTGACCAAGGAAGCCAACGGCGTCTGGAAACTCAGCTTCAAGGCGTCGATGATGATCGCCAGCCTGACCGAAGAAAGCACCCTGAAGCTGGACAAGGACACCTTGCTGCCGCAGTCCTACCACTTCGAACGCGGCGGTCTGGGCAAAGCGAAAAAGGCTGATCTGGACTTCGACTGGGCCAACAAACTGGTGACCGGTACCGACCGTGGCGACGCGGTGAAGATCCCACTGAACCGTGGCATGGTCGACAAGTCGACCTACCAGCTGGCGCTGCAACATGACGTCGCCGCCGGCAAGAAAAGCATGAGCTATCAGGTCGTCGATGATGGCGAAGTCGATACCTACGACTTCCGTGTACTGGGTTCGGAAAAGGTCGACACCAAGGCCGGCCAGATCGACGCGATCAAGGTCGAACGCGTGCGCGACCCGACACAAAGCAAGCGCATCACCGTGCTGTGGTTCGCCAAGGATTGGGATTACCTGTTGGTGCGTCTGCAGCAGGTCGAGACTGACGGCAAGGAGTACAACATCATGCTCCAGGACGGCACGGTCAACGGCAAGACTGTCAAAGGCAGCTAATCGCGCTGCTGGAACGAAAGAGCCCCGCGAATGCGGGGCTTTTGTTTATCTGCTCAACGATACTGCGCGGCAGCCCTACCCCTCACCCCAGCCCTCTCCCGAGGGAGAGGGAGCCGAGCGAGGTGTCTGCCGCTATCCATCGACCTGAGAAACCGAGTCGAATATGGATTCCAAAGCATCGCACGATCAGTCCCCTCTCCCTCCGGGAGAGGGTTAGGGTGAGGGGGTTTTGAAGGTCAAACTCACACCGAAAACCGCGCCACCATCCCGTTCAGATCCACTGCCAAACGCGACAGATCCTGACTCGCCGCACTGGTCTGATTGGCCCCCGCCGAGGTCTGCATCGCCAGATCCCGGATGTTCATCAGATTGCGATCCACCTCGCGCGCCACCGCGGCTTGTTCTTCCGAGGCACTGGCGATCACCAGGTTGCGCTCGTTGATCAAGGTGAACGCCGAGGCAATTTCCTCCAGAGCAGAACCTGCGCTCTTGGCTAATTCCAGGGTCGAACGCGCCCGTGCGTTGCTTTGCTGCATTGAGCTGACAGCCGAATCGGTGCCCTGCTGGATCCCGCCGATCATCTGCTCGATTTCCTGAGTCGACTGCTGAGTGCGATGAGCCAGCGCGCGCACTTCATCGGCAACCACCGCAAAGCCACGCCCGGCATCGCCGGCGCGCGCCGCTTCGATCGCGGCGTTGAGGGCGAGCAGATTGGTCTGTTCGGCAATTGAGCGAATCACGTCCAGCACTTTGCTGATGCCATGAACCTTTTGCGCCAACGCTTCAACCTGCGCCGCATTGTTGGTGACGTCACCGGCGAGAAACTCGATCGACGTCACCGTCTGCTGCACCTGCTCGCGCCCTTGCCGGGCGATGCGGTCGGATTCGCGGGAAGCTTCGGACGTGGCGACAGCGTTGTTCGCCACCTCTTCCACCGCAGCCGTCATCTGATTGACCGCCGTGGCGGCCTGCTCGATTTCCTGACTTTGCTGGTGCAGACCGCGCGTGGCGTCTTCAGTGACACTGCTCAACTCCTCGGCCGCCGAGGCCAGTTGCGTGGACGACTCGGAGATGCGCCGGATCGTGTCGCGCAGATTGTGCTGCATGCTTTTCAGCGCTTGCAGCAAGCGCGCCGGTTCGTCTTTGCCTGCGATGTGAATATCACCGGTCAAATCCCCGCTGGCTACCACTTCAGCCACGCTGAGCGATTGCGACAATGGCACGACGATGCTGCGTGTCAGCAGCAATGCCAGGCCAATGGTGATCAGTGCGGCCATGGCGATCATCACCCCGACCCACACCCGCGATTGACTGAACACCAACCGTGCAGCCTCGGTGGCCAGGTTGGCGTTGTGTTTATTCATCTCGACCAGATCGCGCAGAGTCACGGCAATCTCATCGGCCAGTGGACTCATCTGATCATTGAGAATCGCGGACGCCTCAGCGACCCGATTCTGCGCTGACAGCTGTAGGACTTGTGCCTGCAGCTCGAGGTATTTGTGCTCGGCAACCTTGAAGCGATCGAACAGCGCGCGCTCTTCAGGCAAGGCGATCAACCGGTCATAGCGCTGCTGCGCTTCGCTCAAGCCACTGCGCAGTTCGTTGAGCTTGGCGACGTTCTGCTCCAGCGCCTTGGGGTCACGGTTGAGCAACAGGCGCATGGTCAATGCGCGCAGACGCAGCATGTCCTGACTCATTTCCCCGACCGCCATCACGCTTGGCAGCCAGTTGTTGTCGACTTCATCGGACTGCGCACGCATGTTCGACATTTGCAGCAAGGCGAACGCCCCAAGGGCGAACACCATCAAGGCCAGCAGACCGAAACCCAGACAGGCGCGCGGGGCAATATTGAGACTACGGATATTCATGACACTGGCTCCTTCCAAAAAGCGCTGCATCAGCCTGCAGCGGATTGCTTTAGAAGGTATCGGCATTGCAAGAAAATTGCGTAAGACGAAAAGGCGATAGACAGACGAGCGGCTAGTTCGAACCCCTGGCCTTGACGTTTCAGCGCTGACCAGCGGTTCTGCCTGGATCGCGGGGCAGTATGGCCAGGAAGTTATCCCGAGCGACTTTACGCGCCACCCCTTCCGGCAAGGCATCCAGGAACGGGCGGTAAGCGTGCATCTCCTTACCGAGCTTGTTGAATCGTCCTACCACGTCAGAGCCCAGCATGAAGCGCTCGGGGTATTTCTCCACCAGCGCCAGCCATTCCGCGCGCGGCTTGCCCTGCTCGTCCAACAGGTACGGCGTGAGCATGCTCCACGACAGGTCGATAAACAGATTCGGATAGGCCTCAAGCATGCGCGTCAGGGTCGGCAAGAGAAACGGCAACTGGGTCTGATGCCGATGAATCTCGGCGCTGGTACCGGCATGCGCCCAGATGAAGCGTGTGTGCGGGTGATTGCGCAGCGGCTCTTCCACTTCCTTCAGGTACAGCGGATTTTTCTCACGCTTGGAGGTGATGTTGGAATGCAACATCACCGGCAGATCGTTTTCCGCGGCGAGGTGATAGATCTTGGTCATTGCCTCGTTGTTGGCGCGGGGCGTGTCGCCGGCGGTCAGCGCCGTCAGATCGTCGTGCCGGGTAAACACCTCGCCGATGCCCTGCCACAACCCCGGATACAGGTCGAGCATGCGCTGGATATGCGCAGCGGAATTCTTGTCATTGGGATTGAAGCCGGACAGGAACGGATGAAAGTACTGGCGCTGCTCCGGCGCGAGTTTCTGCACCGCGTCGGCGATGATCACGTCGGTGGCGCTGTACCAATAGGCATCGGCATCATCACCGGCGTAGTAACGCGGGCGCTTGGGTTCGTCTTCATGCCATTTCTTCGCCACGGGAATGCCGGAAATCATCACGTGCTCGATGGAGTTTTCCTTCATGGCCGTAAGCAATTTCTGCATGCCGGCGCTTTCCTGGAAAAAATCCACGTAATGCAGGTGCGCATCGCTGTAGGTGTATTCGCGGGCGCCCGCGCTTCCAGCGAACAGCAGCAGACAGGCAAGACTCAGACGAGACAAGGACACAAGTAATCTCCGGCAGATGGGCATAGCCTAGACCGCGCCCGAACGACAAGGGTTCATCCGTGCCGAAAAGCGGAACGCCGACTGCCGGGAATGCTCTATAACTGCAAGGTCTGTTTTGATCGAACGATTTTTCCTGCCGCCTGTGAGGTTTCCATGACTGTCACCGTCAATACCGTCTCTGCCGAAGGTTTTCGTCATACCGTCCAGATCGACGATCACGAATTGTTTGCCGACGTACCGAAAACCGCCGGCGGTGAAGGCACCGCGCCGGAGCCGCACGACTACTTCGATGCCGCTCTCGGTGCCTGCAAAGCGCTGACCCTGAAGATGTACGCGAAGAAAAAAGACATCCCCCTCACCGGCGTGGGTGTCGAAGTCAAGCGCGACAACAGCGAAGAGCAGAAAGGCAAATACGCCCTGCACGTCACCCTGACGCTCAAAGGCGTACTGACCGACGCCCAGCGCGAGGAACTGCTGCGTGTGGCCGATCGCTGCCCGATTCACAAGCTGATGACCACCAGCGAAGTCAGCATCGAAACCCACGCGCCACAAGGCTTCGACAGCCAATAATCCTCCCGATGCCAGCGGCGGGTTATGCTTCTGGCATCACCCGCTCAGTCTGGAATGCACCATGGACATGCCACTCCTGATCATCCGCCCACGCGCCGAAGACGTCGAAGGCCAGCCGATCCTGCGCCCGCTGCCGTCAGCCAAATGCCGCAACGTCGGGCCTTTCGTGTTTTTCGACCACATGCTCGAAACGATTTATCCGACGGGCAAAGGCATGGATATCCGACAGCACCCGCACATCGGTCTGTCGACCCTGACCTATCTGTTCGAAGGACAACTGCAGCACAAAGACAGTCTTGGCTCCGATCAGGTGGTCGGTGCTGGCGATGTCAGCTGGATGACCGCTGGCAGCGCCATCGCCCATGTCGAGCGCACCCCTGCGCCGCTGCTTGCCGAGACTTTCACCTTGCATGGCTTGCAAGTCTGGCTGGCCTCACCCAGGGAACACGAACAGGGCCCGGGGCATTACAGCCATCACCCGGCAGCGACTCTTCCGGTCAGCGATAACCTTGGCGTGCAGATTCGGATGATTGCCGGGTCAGGTTTTTGCCTGGAATCGCCAGTGCCGGTGCTTTCTCCTACGCTGTATGCCGAAGTGAAAATGCAGACTGCGACCACACTGCTGATTCCGACCGAGCATCAAGAGCGCGCAGTGTATGTGTTGAGCGGCGATGCGCAGTTGAATGGCGAAGCGATCGAGCCGCATGCGCTGGTGGTGCTGCCCGCTGGCGAAGAAATGAGTCTGTTTGCTGAAAGCGATGTGCACGCGGTGGTGTTCGGCGGCGCGCCGCTGGACGGTCCGAGACGGATCAACTGGAATTTCGTCGCCAGTGATCCGGCGGCGATTGATGAAGCGCGGCGCAAGTGGGCGGCCGGAGATTGGCCGACGGTGCCGGGGGAAGTCGAGCGAATCGAATTACCGCGCTAGGCCGCTTACCCTCACCCCAGCCCTCTCCCAGAAGTAGAGGGAGCCGACCGAGGTGTCTTGCGTTATACAAAGACCTGAAGAGTCCCGGCGATTATGGATTCGCCTATTCACGTTCAGGTCGACGTCACTCCCGAGCACCCCCCAATCAGTCCCCTCTCCCAGAAGTAGAGGGAGCCGAACGAGCTGGCTTGCGTCATACAAAGACCTGAAAAATCCCGGCGATTATGGATTCGCCTATTCACGTTCAGGTCGACGTCACTCCCGAGCACCCCCCAATCAGTCCCCTCTCCCTCCGGGAGAGGGCTAGGGTGAGGGGCTTTTCGCTTTTAGCCGTTGAACACTTCATCCAGCAGATCATGCATCGACTTGAACGCGCGCTTGGCGGTCTTTTCGTCGTACATCATTTTGCCCGGCACGTTGGCGTGCGGATCGGTAAACGAGTGCACCGCACCGCCGTAGATGAGCAGTTGCCAATCGACGTTCGCCGCGTTCATTTCATCTTCGAACGCCGGCAGTTGCTCCTTCGGCACCAACGGATCGGATGCGCCATGCAGCACCAGCACCGAGCCCTTGATGTTCTGCGCATCCGCCGGATTCGGCGAATCCAGCGTGCCGTGGAATGACACCGCCGCTTTCACAGGCGCGCCAGTGCGGGCCAGGTCCAGCGCGCAGCAACCACCGAAGCAGAAACCGAACACCGCCAGTTTCGACGTATCAACCGTTGCTTCGCCCTGGCTTTGCAATTGCTCGAAGGCCACTTGCAGACGTTTGCGCAGCAGCGCACGGTCGTCCTTGAGCGGCATCATCGCTGCCAGCGCCTCATCAGCATTCTGCGGACGCACGGTCTGGCCGTAGACATCTGCGATCAGTACCACGTAACCCTCGGCTGCCACCGCTTTGGCGATGTCTTCGGCACCGGCGCTGACGCCCATCCAGTTCGGCGCCATCAGCAAACCCGGGCGCGCGGCCTTGTGCTCGGCGTCGAAGGCAAGGCGACCTTCATAGGCATGGCCGTCGATCTGATAGACCACGGAACGTACAGTGACTTGGCTCATTTCTGACTCCTGATTGGGTAGACACCAGAACGAAAAAACCCGCCGAAGCGGGTTTTTCCTACAACGTGATCAAACCGACAGTTCAACCAGCAGCTTGTTCAGACGGCGCACATAAGCGGCCGGATCCTTCAAGCTGTCGCCCGCAGCCAAGGCGGCCTGATCGAAGAGGATGTGCGACAGATCGCCAAAACGCTCTTCGCTCTGCTCGCCATCGAGTTTCTCGATCAGCGGGTGGCTTGGGTTGAATTCGAAGATCGGCTTCGAATCCGGGACTTTCTGCCCGCTGGCTTCGAGGATCTGGCGCATTTGCAGGCCCAGGTCCTGTTCGCCGATGGCCAGAATGGCCGGCGAATCGGTCAGACGATGGGACACACGCACCTCAGCCACGGAATCGCCCAGTGCGGTTTTCAGACGCTCGACCAGACCTTCTTTGGACTTGGCGACTTCTTCTGCAGCTTTCTTGTCCTCTTCCGAGTCCAGGTTGCCCAGATCGAGGTCACCACGCGCCACGTCGACAAAGGTCTTGCCGTCGAACTCGCTGAGGTAGCTCATCAGCCACTCGTCGATGCGGTCGGTCAACAGCAGCACTTCGATGCCTTTCTTGCGGAAGACTTCCAGGTGCGGGCTGTTCTTGACCTGCGCGTAGGTTTCGCCGGTGAGGTAGTAGATCTTGTCCTGACCTTCCTTGGCGCGTGCCAGGTAGTCAGCCAGACCGACAACCTGCTCGCCATCGTCGCCCTGGGTCGATGCGAAACGCAGCAGACCGGCAATTTTCTCTTTGTTGGCGAAGTCTTCTGCCGGGCCTTCTTTCATGACCTGACCGAAGTTCTTCCAGAAGCCCTTGTATTGCTCAGGCTCGTTCTTCGCCAGTTTTTCCAGCATGTCGAGCACACGCTTGGTCAGCGCGGTTTTCATCGAATCGATGATCGGGTCTTTCTGCAGGATTTCCCGCGACACGTTCAGCGACAGGTCATTGGAATCGACCACGCCTTTGATGAAGCGCAGGTACAGCGGCAGGAACGACTCGGCCTGATCCATTACAAACACACGCTGCACGTACAGCTTCAGGCCCTTCGGCGCTTCACGCTGGTACAGGTCGAACGGCGCGCGGGCCGGTACGTACAGCAGCGAGCTGTACTCGAGCTTTCCTTCGACCTTGTTGTGGCTCCACGACAGCGGATTCTCGAAGTCGTGAGCGATGTGTTTGTAGAACTCCTGGTATTCCTCGTCCTTCACCTCAGTGCGCGGACGGGTCCACAAGGCGCTGGCGCGGTTGACGGTTTCCCATTCAACGGCAGGAGCCTCTTCGCCTTCGGCCGGGGTAACTTCCTTCGGCAGTTCGATCGGCAAAGCGATGTGATCGGAATACTTCTTGATGATATTGCGCAGACGCCAGCCATCAGCGAACTCGTCTTCACCGGACTTCAGGTGCAGGACGATGCGGGTGCCGCGCTCTGGCTTGTCGATGGTGGCGACTTCAAACTCGCCCTCGCCTTTCGACGACCAGTGCACGCCTTCGCTGGCATCGGTGCCGGCGCGACGGCTGTAGACATCAACCTTGTCGGCAACGATGAAGGCCGAGTAGAAGCCCACACCGAACTGGCCGATCAGGTGCGAATCTTTTTTCTGATCGCCGGACAGGTTTTTCATGAAATCGGCGGTGCCGGATTTTGCGATGGTCCCCAGGTGGGGGATCACATCGTCACGGGTCATGCCGATACCGTTGTCTTCGAGGGGGACGGTCTTGGCGTCCTTGTCGAAGCTCACACGGATTTTCAGGTCAGCGCCACCTTCGAGCAACTCAGGCTTGGCCAGGGCTTCGAAGCGCAGCTTGTCGACAGCGTCAGAGGCGTTCGAGATCAATTCGCGCAGGAAAATTTCCTTATTCGAATACAGCGAATGGATCATGAGGTGCAGCAGCTGCTTTACCTCGGTCTGGAAGCCCAGGGTTTCCTTTTGAGTTTCCACACTCATGGTCATCAAACTCCAATCAGATGGCATTGGCCGCGACCCGAATGGTCTGCGGCGGGTTGTCATCTGAGTTGGGGGCGCTGTTCAGGATTTCAAGGGCTCATCGATTTTGAAGTGCGCGCGGGCGGTGGCGATCGGTTCGCCCTCGGTACTCTGCCACGCAGTGACCGCGACGTTGGCCACGCGCCGGCCCTGACGGCAGACCTGACACCTGGCCCAAGTGTCGCGAAACTGCCCGGCGCGCAGGTAATCGAGGGAAAAATCGATGATCTTCGGCACACCCGGCGTGCCGGTGAAAATCAGCAAATGCAGGGCTGCGGCCAGCTCCATGAAGCCGGCAATCACCCCGCCGTGGATGGCCGGCAATAAAGGGTTACCAATGTTGTCCTTGTTCGCCGGTAGCTTGAACAGCAGCTCATCGCCGACCCGTGAGCATTCGATACCGATCAGCCCGGCATAAGGGATCAACGCCAGCAGCGGCGCGTAATCGCCCTGCGCGTGGGCCTGTTGCAGCTGTTCCCGGAGGTCGTTGCTCATTGGCCGGCTCCCTTGATCGCGCCCGCGAAACCTTTGCTGCCCTTCAGACCGATGCCCATGCGCATGAACGTGCCGACGACATGGGCGATCGGCTGCTCGGGATTGTCCTGGTAGGCGAAACCACGGGCAAAGATCACGTCAGTGGTGACGCGGTAGCACTGGGCAAAGCCGTACACGGCTTTGTTCGGTTCAGCGGCGTGCATGTAGTCGATGCGCAGATCAAGGGTCGGACAGACTTCGAACTCCGGCAGTACGCACAAGGTCGACATACCGCAGGCGGTGTCCATCAACGACGTAATGGCGCCGCCATGGATGACTCCGGTTTGGGGATTACCAACGATTTTTTCGCTATAGGGCAGGATCACTGTCATGCCTTCGCTGGAGGCACTGTGTACCTGCAGACCCAAGACCTGACAGTGACGCAATGCCGATAAAAAACGCGTCGTGCGCTCAAAAACGGGGTTTTCGGCCATGTGATAATTACTCGCGTTTGGGCCTTGTGCCAGTAGTGAGAAAAGCGGCAAAAGTTCCGTGATAAAACAAACTTATATATCTGAAACAAATGAGGAACTTAACCCGTAGCGCCGAGTTCTTAAGGCCAGTAGTTATTTTCCATAAGGAGATACACCCCATGCGTAAGACTTTAGCTATTGCCTTGATGTTGACCGCTTCCCTCGGTCTCGCTGCCTGCGATAAAAAATCCGAGGACAAAGCTCAAGATGCCAACCAACATGCTGAGCAGGCTCAGCAAGACATGAACAAAGCTCAGGATAAAGTGAACGACGCAGCAAAAGAAAACGCCGAAGCTGCCAAAGCTCAGGCTGAATCGAACGCCGCTGCTCAAGAAGAAGCCGCCAAAAAGCAATAAGCTTTCTGGTGTGAAAAGAAAACCCGCCAAGTGCGGGTTTTCTTTTGCCTGCGATTTACCGGTTATAGCAACACGGTTCTAAAAGTCGGACTAATCATCAGCAACAACGAGCAGATGAAGCCAACTAGCCACATCAGGCTGCGTAACTTCGCCAGGTCGGCCAGATAGAACCACAGATAGAAGATTCGCGAGATCACGAAGATGATCGCCAGCGCATCGATCAGCCAGCCTGCGGTTTGCGTGGTGTGCGCCATCAGCACACCGACGGCGAACAGGATGAAGGCTTCGATGCTGTTCTGATGGGCCGCCAGCGCTCGCGCACCGAAGCCGGTCAACTGTGCCTGCTGCTGACGGGGCTGATGATTGTCATACCCACCCTGCTCTTTCATGGCCTTGGCCACCGGCATGCGCGCCACATAAATCAATAAAGCACTGATAAACACACACCAGAACGGAATACTCATCAAACAGCCTCTTTGTTTGCCTCAGGGACGGGCGCCTCTGTAGGGGTATAGACCATGACATCGAGAACGTCGGAATGAAACTCCCGGCGATACAGAACCACCACGACGCCCGCGCTCATGATCATGAATAACCACGGGCTGACGAACCACGCCAGCATGCTCATGCCGAAGTAGTAAGAACGCAGGCCGAAGTTGAACTGGTTGGCCGCCATCGAGATCACCCGCGCCGCACGTGATGCGAACGCCTTGCGCTCTTGCTCGGTGACCTGGCGCTCGCCGATCATCGGCGCCGAACCGACCAGAATCGCGGCGAAGTTGTACTGCCGCATGCACCAGCTGAACGTGAAGAACGCGTAGACGAACACCAATGCCAGACACAGCAATTTGATCTCCGACATGCCCTGCGACGCCTGCTGCACCATCGGAATATCCGCCAACAACGACACGGCCCGTTCGGACGCACCGAGCACGGTGAGGATACCGGCGAGGATGATCAGCGTGCTGGAGGCGAAGAACGAGGCGTTGCGTTCCAGATTGCCGATCACGCTGGCGTCGGCGATACGGTTGTCACGCAGGAGCATGCGCCGCATCCAGTCTTCGCGGTACAGGTGCAACACGCTGGCCAGACATGCCGTGTCGCGGGCCTTCCAGGAGGCATAACGGGTGTAACCGCCCCAGCAGATGACAAACCAGACAGCGGCGAGCAGGTGGATCAGATTGGCTTGGATGAACGACATGCAATTCCCTGTGAGATGTAAACGCAGTACACCTGTAGGAGTGAGCCTGCTCGCGATAGCGGTTTGTCAGTCAGCATGGTGTTGGCTGACAAACCGCTATCGCGAGCAGGCTCACTCCTACATAAAAGCTAAGCAACCCTTCGACGTTAGCTCAGCAAAAAAGACACTGCCTCACGCGCATAAAAAATGCCCCGTATCGATTGATACGGGGCATTTCTGTTTAACCGTGCCGACCCGCTTGTGGCGGGTCATATCACGTCAGGCAGTGACTTCGCTGCGCTTGCCCAGCAGGCGATCGCACACCACGGCGACCACCAGGGTCATCACGCACGGCACCAGCCACGCCAGCCCCTGCTCGCTCAACGGCAGATGGGTAAGCTGAGTTGGCATCCAGTCGGCCAGACCGGCGCCTTTCAAGGCATCGATGGTGCCGAACAGGAACGACACCAGCATCACCGGGCCAAGAATGCGCGCGTGCTCATGCCAGAAATCCTTGCAGAAGCTCAGCGCAACCAGAACGATGCAAGGCGGGTAGATCGCAGTGAGCACCGGAATCGAGAAGGCAATGAGCTTGGTCAGACCGAGGTTGGAGACCAGCAGCGAAAACGCCGCAAGGATAATCACCAGAGTCTTGTAGGACAGTGGCAGCACACGGCTGAAATACTCAGCGCAGGCGCAGGTCAGGCCGACCGCCGGGACCAGGCACGCCAGCGAGATCAGTACCGCGAGGAACCCGCTGCCCAGCGAACCGAGGGTGTGTGGCACGTAGGCATGCAACACCGCCGCGCCGTTGGTGGCGCCGACAGCGACTTCATGACTGCCGGAACCGAGGCGGAACAGGCTGACGTAGACCAGCGCCAGACCGACACCGGCAATCAGCCCGGCGATGATCGCGTAACGGGTGATCAACGCCGGCGATTCGACGCCACGGGAGCGGATCGCGTTGACGATGACGATGCCGAATACCAGCGCGCCGAGGGTATCCATGGTCAGGTAACCATTGATGAAGCCCTGGGAGAACGGTGCCGCCACATATTCCGGCGTGCCGTGACCGATGTCCCCCGCCGGCAGGACGAATGCGGCGATACCCAGCACTGCCAGCGCAATGATTTTCAGCGGCGCGAGGAAGCGGCCGACGGTATCCAGCAAACGCCCAGGGTAGAGCGAAACAAAGAACACCAGCAGGAAGTACACCGAGCTGTAGAGAAACAGCGCCAGCGGGCTTTCGCCGGTCAACGGCGCCAGACCCACCTCGAACGATACGGTCGCGGTACGCGGGGTGGCGAACAGTGGACCCACCGCCAGATAGCACGCCGCCGCGAGGATACCGCCAGCGATCTTGCCGATCGGGCTGCTCAACGCATCCATGGCGCCGCCGACCTTGGCCAGCGCCACCACGGTGATCACCGGCAAACCTACCGCGGTGATCAGAAAGCCCAATGCAGCCATCCAGACGTGAGGTCCGGCCTGCAAGCCGACGATCGGCGGGAAGATGATGTTACCGGCCCCGACAAACAGGGCGAACGTCATAAAACCAAGTGCCAGGATGTCCTGACCTTTCAAAACTTTCATTAAGGTAATACCACACTACTGAAATCGGAATTTAGAGGGGGATTGCCCTGTTGGATTAGGGAAATGCTGTCGATCCGTATGGGACTGACCCTTAAAGCGCGTAGCTGCCTTGTGGGCGGCGGACGCAAAAATGGCTGCCAGCCTAACGAATTCGGCTGATAAACGCACTGTTAGAGGGCGAACTATCCGATACGCGACGTTTCAGTGTCGCGTTTACATATCTTATTTTCAGAATAAGAGGCACAACGCAAAAGATCGCAGCCTTCGGCTGCTCCTACATTTGGAATGCATTTCTCCTGTAGGAGCTGCCGAAGGCTGCGATCTTTTGATCTTCCAATCAGCAGAAACGACAAAGGCCACCCGACGGTGGCCTTTGTTGCTGGAGCTAAAAAGTCAGCCGGGGCTTACTTCTTCACTTCCCAGCCAGTCAGCTCGGCCAGGGCCTTGCCGATGTCTGCCAGCGAACGCACGGTTTTCACGCCTGCGTCTTGCAGCGCAGCGAATTTCTCGTCTGCAGTGCCTTTGCCGCCAGAGATGATTGCGCCAGCATGGCCCATGCGCTTGCCCGGAGGAGCAGTCACACCAGCGATGTAGGAAACAACCGGCTTGGTTACGTTTGCCTTGATGTAGGCAGCCGCTTCTTCTTCAGCCGAACCGCCGATCTCGCCGATCATTACGATCGCTTCGGTCTTCGGGTCTTCCTGGAACAGTTTCAGGATGTCGATGAAGTTCGAACCCGGGATCGGGTCACCGCCGATGCCGACGCAAGTCGACTGACCGAAACCGGCGTCAGTGGTCTGCTTCACAGCTTCGTAGGTCAGGGTGCCGGAACGCGAAACGATACCGACCTTGCCTGGCAAGTGAATGTGACCTGGCATGATGCCGATCTTGCATTCGCCTGGGGTGATCACGCCTGGGCAGTTAGGGCCGATCAGGACTACGCCCAGTTCGTCGCACTTAACTTTGGCGTCCAGCATGTCCAGGGTAGGAATGCCTTCGGTGATGCAGACGATCAGCTTGATGCCGCCGAATGCCGCTTCCAAGATCGAGTCCTTGCAGAACGGAGCAGGAACGTAGATCACGCTGGCGGTAGCGCCGGTGGCAGCTACTGCGTCTTTGACGGTGTTGAACACTGGCAGACCCAGGTGCTCGGTGCCGCCTTTGCCAGGAGTTACGCCACCAACCATCTTGGTGCCGTATTCGATGGCTTGCTGGGTGTGGAAACTACCTTGCGAACCGGTAATACCCTGGCAGATAACTTTGGTGTCTTTATTGATCAGGACGCTCATTACTTGCCCTCCGCAGCTTTGACAACTTGTTGAGCAGCGTCGGTCAGGCTGGTAGCAGCGATGATGTTCAAACCGCTTTCTGCCAGTACTTTAGCGCCCAGCTCAGCGTTGTTGCCTTCAAGGCGAACAACAACCGGGATTTTCACGCCGACTTCTTTCACGGCGCCGATGATGCCTTCGGCAATCATGTCGCAGCGAACGATGCCGCCGAAGATGTTGACCAGTACTGCCGCGACGTTCTGGTCGGACAGGATGATCTTGAACGCTTCAGTAACGCGTTCCTTGGTTGCGCCACCACCTACGTCGAGGAAGTTGGCTGGCTTGCCGCCATGCAGGTTGACGATGTCCATGGTACCCATGGCCAGACCGGCACCGTTGACCATGCAGCCAATGTTGCCTTCCAGGGCTACGTAGTTCAGTTCGAACTTGGCAGCGTGCGCTTCGCGCGGATCGTCCTGCGACGGATCGTGGAAAGCCTTCAGCTTAGGCTGACGGTACATGGCGTTGGCGTCGATGTTGATCTTGGCGTCGAGGCAGTGCAGATCGCCGTCAGCCTTGATCACCAGCGGGTTCACTTCCAGCAGAGCCAGGTCGTGGTCTTTGAACAGTTTGGCCAGACCTACGAAGATCTTGGCGAACTGAGTGACCTGCTTGCCTTCCAGACCCAGCTGGAATGCCAGCTCGCGACCCTGGGATGGCTGAGCGCCAACCAGTGGATCGATAGTGGCCTTGAGAATTTTTTCTGGCGTGTCGTGAGCGATTTTCTCGATGTCCACGCCACCTTCGGTGGAAGCCATGAACACGATGCGACGGCTCGAACGGTCAACGACAGCGCCCAGGTACAGCTCTTTAGCGATATCAGTGCACGATTCAACCAGGATCTTGGTGACTGGCTGGCCATTGGCGTCAGTCTGGTAAGTCACCAGACGCTTGCCCAGCCACTGCTGTGCGAAGGCCTTGGCGTCTTCTTTGCTGCGAACCAGCTTTACGCCGCCCGCTTTACCGCGACCACCGGCGTGAACCTGGGCTTTGACGACCCACTCGTTGCCGCCGATCTTGTCGCAAGCTTCTGCTGCTGCTTCCGGGGTGTCTACTGCGTAACCAGTGGAAACTGGCAGGCCGTATTCAGCGAACAGCTGCTTACCCTGATACTCGTGAAGATTCATGCTTTTTACCGTCTTCGTTAGGTACTGCGCATTCGGCGCTGCGCTCGTTTGAGTGCCGCGCCACCTGTGACTGCTGCTTGCGTAGCTGAGCTACGCAAGACTGCGTCCGGCGGACATTCCGCGGTGAGTCTTGCTCGCAAGGCTCACGACGGGCCGCTACCGCCGTGGTTTCTTATTGTGTGTCTTAACGCTTCTTGCGGTTGGCAATGTGAATGGCGCCGCCATTCACTGCCAGAGCAGCTTCGTGCAAGGCTTCGGACAGGGTCGGATGGGAGAAAACCATCATGCCCAGGTCTTCAGCGCTGGTGCCGAATTCCATACCGATCGCGCCCTGCTGAACCAGTTCCGCAGCGCTCGGGCCAATCACGTGCACGCCCAATACGCGGTCGGTCTTGGCATCGGCGATGACCTTGACGAAACCACCGGTATCGTTGGCAGCCATGGCACGGCCGGAAGCGGCGAACGGGAAGGTGCCGACGTTGACTTCAACGCCTTCGGCCTTCAGCGCCTGCTCGGTTTTGCCAACCCATGCGATTTCCGGGTGAGTATAAATAACCGAAGGGATCAAATCATAGTTCATCTGAGCCTTGTGGCCTTTGATGCGCTCGACAACCATGATGCCTTCTTCCGAAGCCTTGTGGGCCAGCATCATGCCGCGAACCACGTCGCCAATGGCGAAGACGCCCGGTACGGCGGTGACGCAGTGGTCATCGACCGCGATGAAACCGCGCTCGTCGATTTCCACGCCGCAGTCGGCAGACAGCAGATCAGTGGTCACCGGACGGCGACCAACGGCAACGATCAGCTTGTCGAATGTGATGGTCTGTTCGCCGTTGGCATCGGTGTAGTTGACGACAACTTCTTCACCGTTGACTTTCGAACCGGTAACGCGAGCGCCCAGCTTGATGTCCAGGCCCTGTTTGGTCAGGGTTTTCAGCGCTTCCTTGGAAACAGCGGTGTCCGCTGCCATCAGGAAAGTGTCCAGCGCTTCCAGAACAACCACTTCGGAGCCCAGACGCGACCATACCGAACCCAGTTCCAGACCGATCACACCAGCGCCGATCACGCCCAGACGCTTGGGTACGGACTGGAATTCCAGAGCGCCCGTCGAATCGACGATGACTTTCTGGTCAACCGGAGCCGGTGGGATGTCGATCGGACGCGAACCTGGCGCGAGGATGACGTTTTCCGCTTCGATGACTTCAACCGAACCGTCAGGCTTGGTGACTTCGACTTTCTTGCCGGCCAGCAGCTTGCCGTGGCCCTGGATCGAAGTAACGCCGTTGGCCTTGAACAGGGTGGCAACGCCGCCGGTCAGGTTCTTGACGATGCCAGCCTTGCGGCCAACCATCGCAGCGACGTCCATTTTGACTTCGCCGGTCGAGATACCGTGAACGTTGAAGCTCTCTTTGGCTTCCTTGTATTTCCACGAGCTGTCGAGCAGCGCCTTGGAAGGAATGCAACCCACGTTCAGGCAGGTACCGCCAAGGGCTTGCTTGCCCTCTGCGTCGGTGTACTTCTCGATGCAGGCAGTGGTCAGGCCCAACTGCGCAGCCTTGATGGCCGCTACATAGCCACCAGGGCCGGCACCGATCACTACTACGTCAAATTTCTGCGACATTCAAAAAATCCTCTTTAGCAATAAAGCTACAAGCCGCAAGCCTCAAGCTGCAAGCCCACCCGCTCGCCTTGAGCTTGAGGCTTGTAGCTGAAAGCTTGCAGCTGCTTTTTAGATATCCAGCAACAGACGAGCCGGATCTTCCAGCAGGTTCTTGATGGTCACCAGGAAGGTCACAGCTTCTTTGCCATCGATCAGACGGTGATCGTAGGACAGTGCCAGGTACATCATCGGACGGATCACGACCTGACCGTTGATGGCCATTGGACGCTGGATGATGTTGTGCATGCCCAGAATCGCTGCCTGCGGCGGGTTGACGATTGGCGTCGACATCATCGAACCGAAGGTACCACCGTTGGTGATGGTGAAGGTACCACCGGTCATCTCGTCCATCGACAGTTTGCCGTCACGGGCTTTCTTGCCGAAAGTGGCAATGCCGCCTTCGATTTCCGCCAGGCTCATCAGCTCGGCGTTACGCAGAACCGGTACCACCAGGCCACGGTCGCTGGAAACGGCAACGCCGATGTCCGCGTAGCCGTGGTAAACGATGTCGCCGCCGTCGATCGACGCGTTGACAGCCGGGAAGCGTTTCAGCGCTTCGGTGGCCGCTTTCACGAAGAACGACATGAAGCCCAGGCGTACGCCGTTGTGCGACTTCTCGAACAGGTCCTTGTACTTCGAACGCAGAGCCATGACTTCAGTCATGTCGACTTCGTTGAACGTGGTCAGCATCGCCATGTTCGACTGGGCTTCAACCAGACGCTTGGCCACGGTGGCACGTACGCGGGTCATCGGTACGCGCTTCTCGATGCGGTCGCCAGCAGCGAACACAGGCGCAGCAGCCGAAGGAGCAGCAGCCTTGGCAGGTGCGGCAGCCGGAGCGGCTTTCTTGGCAGCAACAGCGGCTACCACGTCTTCCTTGGTCACACGACCGCCCTTGCCGGTGCCGGCAACGGAAGCGATGTTGATGCCGTTTTCTTCAGCCAGTTTGCGTGCGGCCGGCGCTGCGATCGGGTCATCTTCGCCATCGGCAGCAGCTGGTGCGGCAGCGGCAGTAGCAGCCGGAGCAGCAGCGGCGGCAGGAGCGGCAGCAGCAGCGCCGCCCTCTTCGATCGAGCCCAGAACCTGGTTCGACAGAACGGTAGCGCCCTCTTCGGCAACGATTGCGCCCAGCACGCCGTCCGCTTCAGCCAACACTTCGAGCACGACCTTGTCGGTTTCGATGTCGACGATCAGGTCGTCACGCTTGACGGCCTCACCTGGTTTCTTGTGCCAGGTGGCAACGGTGCCATCGGCAACCGATTCCGGGAATGACGGGGCTTTGATTTCGATAGCCATTATCTGTGGGTCCTTAAAATTCGGTTTCAGTCAGCGCGAAGGCGTTAAACAGTGAAAGCATCTTGCAGCAGTTTTTCCTGCTGCTCGGCGTGCATCGATGCATAACCACAAGCTGGGGCAGCCGACGCCTCACGGCCCGCGTACTCGAGTACGAGAGTCTTGTCGAGGTTGGCGATGCTGCGACGCAAGTGATGCTGGCTGCAGTACCAGGCACCCTGGTTCATCGGCTCTTCCTGACACCAGACGGCATGCTTGACGTTGGTGTACGGAGCCAGGACTTCTTTCAAGTCGTCCTCAGGGAACGGATACAGCTGCTCGATACGCACGATGGCGATATCTTCGCGGCCTTCGGCACGGCGTTTTTCCAGCAGGTCGTAGTAGACCTTGCCGCTGCACAGAACCACACGCTCGACCTTTTTCGGGTCCAGTGCGTCGATTTCCGGGATCACGGTCTGGAACGAACCTTCGGCCAGATCTTCCAGCGTCGAGATGGCCAGCTTGTGGCGCAGCAGCGACTTCGGCGTCAGCACGACCAGCGGCTTGCGCAGCGGACGAATCACCTGACGACGCAGCAAGTGGTAGATCTGCGCCGGGGTAGTCGGCATGCACACCTGAATGTTGTGCTCGGCGCACAGCTGCAGGTAACGCTCAAGACGTGCCGAGCTGTGCTCAGGGCCCTGGCCTTCGTAACCGTGTGGCAGCAGCATGGTCAGACCGCAGAGACGGCCCCACTTGTGCTCGCCGCTGGTGATGAACTGGTCGATCACGACCTGTGCACCGTTGGCGAAGTCGCCGAACTGGGCTTCCCAGATCACCAGCGCGTTCGGCGTGGTGGTCGAGTAACCGTATTCGAACGCCAGTACCGCTTCTTCCGAGAGGAACGAGTCGTACAGGTCGAAACGTGGCTGACCGTCGTACAGGTTCTGCAGCGGAATGTAGGTGCCCGCGTCTTTCTGGTTGTGCAGTACAGCGTGACGGTGCGAGAACGTACCGCGGCCGATATCCTGACCGGTCATGCGAATCGGGTGACCTTCGAACGCCAGGGTCGCGTACGCCATGGTTTCAGCGTAACCCCAGTTGATCGGCAGGCCGCCGGCTTGCATCTTCTGACGGTCTTCATAGATCTTCGCGACCTGGCGCTGAACCACGAAGCCTTCCGGAATTTCCAGCAGCTTGGCGGACAGCTCTTGCAGGGTCTTCAGATCGAAACGCGTGTCGTGACGCGCAGTCCAGGCGTGGCCCAGGTACGGACGCCAGTCGACGAACAGCTCTTTGTTCGGCTCCTTGACCAGCGATTTCACCACGTGCAGACCGTTGTCCAGCGCGTTGCGATATTCGTCGACCTTGGCCTGGACACGTTCAGCATCGAGCACACCGGCCTGGGTCAGGCGTTCGGCGTACAGCTCACGGGTGGTGCGCTGCTTGGTGATCTGCTGATACATCAGTGGCTGGGTGCCGCTTGGCTCGTCGGCCTCGTTGTGGCCGCGACGACGGTAGCAGACCAGATCGATCACCACGTCACGCTTGAACTGCATGCGGTAGTCGATGGCCAACTGGGTCACGAACAGCACGGCTTCCGGATCATCACCATTCACATGGAGGATCGGCGCCTGGATCATCTTGGCAACGTCGGTGGCGTACTCGGTGGAGCGCGAGTCCAGCGGGTTGCTGATGGTGAAACCGACCTGGTTGTTGATCACGATGTGCACGGTACCGCCGGTCTTGAAACCGCGGGTCTGCGACATCTGGAAGGTTTCCATGACCACGCCCTGACCGGCGAATGCCGCGTCACCGTGGATGGAGATCGGCAGGACTTTCTCACCGGTCAGGTCGTTGCGACGGTCCTGACGGGCGCGCACCGAACCTTCGACCACCGGGGAAACGATTTCCAGGTGGGACGGGTTGAACGCCATGGCGAGGTGAACTTCACCGCCGGTGGTCATCACGTTGGACGAGAAGCCCTGATGATATTTCACGTCACCGGAACCGAGCTCGACCTTCTTCTTGCCTTCGAACTCGTCGAACAGCTCGCGCGGGTTCTTGCCGAAGGTGTTGACCAGCACGTTCAGACGGCCACGGTGGGCCATGCCGATGACGACTTCCTTGGTACCGTACGAGCCGGAACGCTGGATCAGTTCGTCGAGCATCGGAATCAGGCTTTCGCCGCCTTCCAGACCGAAACGCTTGGTGCCCGGGTATTTGGTACCGAGGTATTTTTCCAGGCCTTCACCGGCTGTCACGCGCTCAAGCAGATGGCTCTTGATGTCGGCGGAGTACGTCGGACGACCGCGCACGCTTTCCAGACGCTGCTGGAACCACTGGCGCTGCTCGGAATCGGTGATGTGCGTGAATTCAGCGCCGATGGTGCGGCAATATGTCTGCTGCAACGCTTCGTGAATTTCGCGTAGGCTCGCTTCCTCTTTGCCGATGAACAGGTCGCCGGCACGGAAGGTCGTATCAAGATCGGCATTGGTCAAGCCGTAATGATTGATCGACAGGTCTGCAGGTGCAGGACGCTGCCACAGCCCCAGCGGGTCAAGCTGGGCTGCCTGGTGGCCACGCATACGGTAGGCCTGGATCAATCGCAGCACTTCAACTTGCTTCTTCTCGTGCTCACTGCTCACGCTGCCGGCGGAAACCGGTTGGGCGCGGCGCTGGTTCTTTGCCAGCAGCACGAAATGATCGCGAATCGTCGAGTGCGAAACATCAGTGGCAGAGTTGCCGTCGGCTGGCAACTTCTGAAAGTAGGTGCGCCACTCTTCTGGCACAGCGTTAGGGTCGTGCAGGTAGAGCTCATAAAGCTCTTCCACATAGGCAGCGTTTCCACCTGAAAGGTAGGCGCTGTTCCACATGCGCTGCATCACGCTTTCTTGCATGCTTGGTCACCCTCGGTTAGGGGAACACCATCGGTGTCGACACCGAGCAAACTTGCAGAAGTCCGAATGCAGCGACTAAAACAAGCCACCTAGGATCACACTGATAGTCCGGGTACCAGCCCGGATGCCCCTGCTTGTCTCATTTCTTCAAAAGAAGAGCTGCAGCTTATGGCTACGGCTCTGGTTATAGCCATGACGCGGGTTGAAGCCCGCGCCACAGCCTCTACGGTGCAACGGTTACAGCAGCTGAATCACACGCCGCTCGAAAGCAGCATGTTACGGATGTGACCGATGGCCTTAGTCGGGTTCAGGCCTTTCGGACATACGTTGACGCAGTTCATGATGCCCCGGCAGCGGAAAACGCTGAACGGGTCGTCAAGTGAAGCCAGACGTTCGCTGGTCTTGGTGTCACGGCTGTCTGCCAGGAAGCGGTAGGCTTGCAGCAGCGCAGCTGGACCGAGGAACTTGTCCGGGTTCCACCAGAAGGACGGGCAAGAGGTCGAGCAGCAGGCGCACAGGATGCACTCGTACAGACCGTCGAGCTTTTCGCGCTCTTCTGGCGACTGCAGACGCTCGATGGCCGGAGCCGGCGTGTCGTTCTGCAGGTAAGGCTTCACCTTCTCGTATTGCTTGTAGAAGATGCTCATATCGACGACCAGGTCACGGATAACCGGCAAACCTGGCAGCGGACGAACGATCAGCTTGTTACCTTTTACAACAGCGGACAGCGGCGTGATGCACGCCAGGCCGTTCTTGCCGTTGATGTTCATGCCGTCGGAGCCGCAGACGCCTTCACGGCAGGAGCGACGATAGGAGAACCCTTCGTCCTGCTCTTTGATCAGGGCCAGCACGTCCAGCACCATCAGGTCCTTACCACCGGTATCGACCTGGAAATCCTGCATGAACGGCGCAGCGTCCTGATCAGGGTTGTAGCGATAAACACTGACTTGCAACATGGCGGTCACCCTTAATAAGTCCGGACTTTAGGTTCGAAAGTCGGAACAGTCTTCGGCGAGAAGTTCACGGCACGCTTGGTGACGCGCTTGTCACCCGGGAAGTACAGGGTGTGGCACAGCCAGTTTTCGTCGTCACGGTCTTCGAAGTCTTCACGGGCATGAGCGCCGCGGGACTCTTTACGTACTTCGGCCGCGATGGCGGTAGCTTCAGCCACTTCCAGCAGGTTTTGCAGTTCCAGCGCTTCGATACGTGCAGTGTTGAACGCCTGCGACTTATCGTTGATCTTCACGTTGGCGATGCGAGCACGCAGGTCAGCGAGCTGAGCGATGCCCTTCTGCATGTATTCACCGGTACGGAATACACCGAAGTAGTTCTGCATGCAGCTTTGCAGCTCGCGACGCAGGGTGGCAACGTCTTCACCGTCGGTACGGTTGTTCAGCGCGTTCAGACGCGACAGTGCAGCTTCGATGTCGGACTCGGTAGCGTCGTCGTATTCGATGCCATCGGTCAACGCCTTTTCCAGGTGCAGGCCGGCAGCGCGACCGAAGACCACCAGGTCGAGCAGCGAGTTGCCGCCCAGACGGTTCGCACCGTGTACCGATACGCAAGCCACTTCGCCTACTGCGAACAGGCCAGGAATGATCTGGTCCTGACCTTCGGCGTTCTGGGTGATCGCCTGGCCATGAATGTTGGTGGCAACGCCGCCCATCATGTAGTGGCAGGTCGGAACAACAGGAACCGGAGCAACCACCGGGTCAACGTGGGCGAAAGTCTTCGACAGTTCGCAGATGCCTGGCAGACGGCTGTGCAGCACTTCCTCGCCCAGGTGGTCGAGCTTGAGCATTACGTGGTCGCCATTCGGACCGCAACCGTTGCCGGCGATGATTTCCTTAACCATCGAACGGGCAACCACGTCACGACCTGCCAGGTCTTTCGCGTTCGGAGCATAACGCTCCATGAAACGCTCGCCGTGCTTGTTGATCAGGTAACCACCTTCACCACGGCAACCTTCAGTAACCAGTACACCAGCGCCGGCGATACCAGTCGGGTGGAACTGCCACATTTCGATGTCTTGCACCGGCACGCCAGCACGCAGAGCCATGCCGACGCCGTCACCGGTGTTGATCAGGGCGTTGGTGGTCGACGCGTAGATACGGCCTGCACCGCCAGTCGCCAGAACGGTGGCCTTGGCACGGATGTAGGAGGTTTCGCCGGTTTCGATGCAGATCGCGATCACACCAACGAATTCGCCTTCCTGGTTTTTCACCAGATCGACAGCGTAGTACTCGTTGAGGAACGTGGTACCGGCTTTCAGGTTGCCCTGATAAAGGGTGTGCAGCAGCGCGTGACCGGTACGGTCGGACGCAGCGCAGGTACGTGCAGCCTGACCGCCCTTGCCGTAGTCCTTGGACTGGCCACCGAACGGACGCTGATAGATGCGGCCTTGCTCGGTACGCGAGAACGGCAGACCCATGTGGTCCAGCTCGAACACGGCAGCCGGGCCTTCCTGACACATGTATTCGATAGCGTCCTGGTCACCGATGTAGTCGGAACCCTTGACGGTATCGTACATGTGCCAGCGCCAGTCATCGTTCGGGTCGGCAGAGGCGATGGCGCAAGTGATGCCACCCTGAGCGGAAACAGTGTGCGAACGGGTCGGGAAAACCTTGGTGATCACCGCAGTCTTGTGGCCGCCCTGTGCCAGCTGCAGCGCAGCGCGCATGCCGGCACCGCCACCACCAATGATGATGGCGTCGAAAGAAATCGTTGGAATGTTAGCCATGAATCAGATACCCCAGAGAATCTGCACACCCCAGACGAAGTAAGCGAACATCGCAACGCCGCATACTGCCTGGAAAAGGAAACGTATCGCCGTTGCGGACTTGCCGAACGCCATTGGCGTCAGGTAGTCGGTCGCGATGGTCCACATGCCGACCCAGGCGTGAGCGCCCAGAGCAACAAGGGCCAGCAGGCTGAAAATACGCATTCCGTTGTGAGCGAACAGTTCATGCCACTGGGCATACTCGAGGCCTGGATTGGCGACGATGTATCCGATCAGAAAGATGAAGTAAGCCGCGAGAACGACCGCAGACACACGCTGTGCCATCCAGTCATAGAGGCCCGAACGCGACAGGTTAGTGACGTTAGTTACCATATCCAGACTCCTGCCAGAACGATTACCACCACGGAAACGGCGATAACGATTTTCGAGCCCAGTTTGCCGCCTTCCAGCGTCTCACCGATGCCCATGTCCATGATCAAGTGGCGCACACCGGCTACCAGGTGATACAGCAGAGCGGACAGGATGCCCCAAATCACTAGCTTGGCTAGCGGACTGGTCAGACACGCTTTCACCTGACCGAAGCCTTCCTCGGAGCTCAGCGACTTGTCCAATGCGTAAAGCATGATGGCAAGGCACACGAAGAGGATGACACCGGAGATACGGTGAAGAATGGACGTGTAAGCAGTGACTGGGAGTTTGATGGTCCTTAGGTCTAGGTTTACAGGTCGTTGGCTTTTCACGGCTTTTTTTTCACACTGAAGAGCCCCTAACAATCAGGGCAAAGTTGTTGGGGAGTGCACTGGTCAGGTAACCACCACCCAGGGATGCGACCCCCAATGAAAGCAAGCCCAAAAGCCCTTGGCGGTCGGTGGCCGAGTATAGACAGTTAGGCTACTAATGACAACGCGTTCACCTACCCCCAATAGCGGATTGCACAAGTTGCATAAAAGGCGTAAATGGCAGGCAATTTCGAGGAAAAAGTCGGCTTAAAGCCTTCTGGAGCAAGACTTTAGGCAAATTGACATTCGAATTTATCTCACTATAGTGGTGCGGGCCCTGCGTGGGGGGTCTGTCTGATGGTTCAAGCATAAATAGGAGGCCACATGGCTGACAAAAAAGCGCAGTTGATCATCGAGGGCGCAGCCCCCGTCGAGCTGCCCATTTTAACCGGCACCGTTGGTCCCGATGTAATCGATGTTCGGGGCCTGACGGCCACGGGCCGCTTCACTTTCGACCCGGGTTTCATGTCGACCGCTTCGTGCGAATCGAAAATCACCTATATCGACGGCGACAACGGCATTCTGTTGCACCGCGGCTACCCGATCGAACAGCTGGCTGAAAAGTCGGACTACCTGGAAACCTGCTACCTGCTGCTCAACGGCGAACTGCCGACCGCAGAACAGAAGGCCCAGTTCGTCAGCACCGTGAAAAACCACACCATGGTTCACGAGCAACTGAAAACCTTCTTCAACGGCTTCCGTCGCGACGCCCACCCGATGGCCGTCATGTGCGGTGTAGTCGGCGCCCTCTCGGCCTTCTACCACGACTCCCTGGACATCAATAACCCGCAGCATCGCGAAATCTCCGCGATCCGTCTGGTTGCGAAGATGCCGACCCTGGCAGCGATGGTTTACAAGTACTCCATGGGCCAACCCATGATGTACCCGCGCAACGATCTGACGTACGCGGAAAACTTCCTGCACATGATGTTCAACACCCCGTGCGAGATCAAACCGATCAGCCCGGTACTCGCCAAGGCCATGGACCGGATCTTCATCCTGCATGCCGACCACGAGCAGAACGCTTCGACCTCCACCGTGCGTCTGGCCGGCTCCTCGGGTGCCAACCCGTTCGCCTGTATCGCCGCCGGTATCGCCGCACTGTGGGGCCCTGCCCACGGCGGTGCGAACGAAGCCGTGTTGACCATGCTCGACGAGATTGGCGATGTGTCGAACATCGACAAGTTCATCGCCAAGGCCAAGGACAAGAACGACTCGTTCAAGCTGATGGGCTTTGGTCACCGCGTCTACAAGAACCGCGACCCGCGCGCGACTGTCATGAAGCAGACCTGCGACGAAGTGCTGAAGGAACTGGGCATCAACAACGATCCGCAACTCGAACTGGCCATGCGCCTGGAAGAGATCGCCCTGACCGACCCGTACTTCATCGAGCGCTCGCTGTACCCGAACGTCGATTTCTACTCGGGGATCATCCTCAAGGCGATCGGCATTCCGACCAGCATGTTCACTGTGATTTTCGCGCTGGCACGTACTGTCGGCTGGATTTCGCACTGGAAGGAAATGCTCTCGAGCCCGTACAAGATTGGCCGTCCGCGCCAGCTGTACACGGGTTACGAGTCGCGTGACATTACCTCGCTGGAAGATCGCAAATAAGGGTTTTGCTTTTTTGTGATGGATTAGTGGTGTGTCAGGAACGGCCTCTTATATAGAGGCCGTTTTTGTTTGGTTTGCCCTCCAGAATTCTGCCATATCCGTTGCTGCGGTAACGGCTCCTTATGGTTTCGCTCTTACAGCGAGTCACCTTTTCCAAACGCCGAAAAGGTAACCCAAAAGGCTTTGCCCCGGCGTACGGCCCTCTCGCTGAGGCTCGGGGTTCCTTCGTTACGGGACCGATCCCGTAACGAAGCCTGCCGAAGGGGCAAAAGATCAAGAGCCGGATCAAGAGCCCCTCACCCTAGCCCTCTCCCGGAGGGAGAGGGGATTGACCGAGTTGTACAGGCGAAGTACGCCGACCTGAGATACCGAGTCGAATGCAGGTTTTGAACACCACACAGATCGGCCCCCTCTCCCTCGGGAGAGGGCTGGGGTGAGGGGCGAATCCACCGAAAATCTCAAGCCATGCGACGCTTCTAACCACTCAACAATGAGCGTTAGCTCGAGTGCTCTTGATCTTGATCCACAGGCGACGTCGGAAGGCTGAGTGGAGGGATTGATCGCAACGGATATACACACCAAACCAACCGATAACCGCCCACAAAAAAACGCCCCGATCTCTCAACCAGGGCGCTTTCTTGCAGCTTGCAGCTTGCAGCTGATCTCTTAGTGCGAAACCGCCCCACTCGCCCCCAACCCGGTCTGCGAACGCACAAACTGCGGGAAGAACAGCGCCCGCTCGTTATCCGCAGCCGCCGACTTGTCGGTAATCGAGAAGAACCAGATCCCGATGAACGCAATCATCATCGAAAACAGCGCCGGATACTCGTAAGGGAAGATCGCCTTCTCGTGATGCAGAATCTGCACCCAGATGGTCGGGCCAAGGATCATCAGGCCAACGGCACTGATCAGCCCCAGCCAGCCGCCAATCATCGCGCCACGGGTAGTCAGCTTCTTCCAGTACATCGAAAGCAGCAGCACAGGGAAGTTGCAGCTCGCCGCGATCGAGAACGCCAGGCCCACCATGAACGCAATGTTCTGGCTTTCGAACAGAATGCCCAGACCAATCGCCAGCACTGCCAGGGCGATGGTGGTGATCTTCGACACGCGAATCTCATCCTTCTCGTTGGCCTTGCCCTTCTTGATCACACTGGCGTACAGGTCGTGGGATACCGCCGAGGCACCTGCCAGCGTCAGACCGGCTACCACCGCGAGAATGGTCGCGAACGCCACCGCCGAGATGAAGCCCAGGAAGATGCTGCCGCCGACCGCGTTGGCCAGGTGCACAGCCGCCATGTTGTTGCCGCCGAGCAGGGCGCCCGCTGCATCCTTGAAGGCCGGGTTGGTGCTGACCAGCAGGATCGCGCCGAAGCCGATGATGAAGGTCAGGATGTAGAAGTAACCAATGAAACCGGTAGCGTACAGCACGCTCTTGCGCGCTTCCTTGGCGTCACTCACGGTGAAGAAGCGCATCAGAATGTGCGGCAGGCCAGCGGTACCGAACATCAGCGCCAGACCCAAGGAGAACGCCGAGATCGGATCCTTGACCAGACCGCCCGGGCTCATGATCGCTTCACCCTTGGCGTGCACCTTGATCGCCTCGGAGAACAGCGTGTTGAAGTCGAAGCCGACGTGCTTCATCACCATCAGGGCCATGAACGAAGCACCGGACAGCAGCAGCACTGCCTTGATGATCTGCACCCAAGTGGTCGCGAGCATGCCGCCGAACAGCACGTACATGCACATCAGTACGCCGACCAGAATCACCGCAACGTGGTAATCGAGGCCGAACAGCAACTGGATCAGCTTGCCGGCACCGACCATTTGCGCGATCAGGTAGAACGCCACCACCACCAGCGAACCGCAAGCGGACAGCGTGCGGATCTGGGTTTGCCCGAGGCGGTAGGACGCGACGTCGGCAAAGGTGTATTTACCCAGGTTGCGCAGGCGCTCGGCGATCAGGAACAGAATGATCGGCCAGCCAACGAGGAAACCGATCGAGTAGATCAGGCCATCGTAGCCGGAGGTGAACACCAGCGCGGAAATGCCCAGGAAGGACGCCGCCGACATGTAGTCACCGGCAATCGCCAGGCCGTTCTGGAAACCGGTGATCTTGCCGCCAGCCGCGTAGTAGTCGGCGGCCGAGTTGTTTTTCTTCGACGCCCAGTAAGTGATGTACAGGGTCGCGCCGACGAAGGCCACGAACATCAGGATCGCCGGGATGTTCAGCGGTTGCTTGGCCACCGCACCGGTCAGGGCGTCAGCCGCCCAGGCGCCGGGTGCGAACGCGGCAACGCTCAGAAGAGCCAGTAGACGCCGGATCATTGCTGAGCCTCCTTGAGAATCGCATTGTTCAGGTCGTCGAACTCGCCATTGGCGCGGCGCACGTAGATGCCAGTCAGGACGAAGGCCGAGAGAATCAGGCCGACACCGATCGGGATGCCCCAGGTGATCGACGATTCAGGACTGAGTTTCGCCCCGAGCACGTGCGGCCCGTAGGCGATCAGCAGGATGAATGCGGAGTAGAGCCCAAGCATGATTGCCGAGAGAATCCAGGCGAATCGTTCCCTTTTCTGAACCAGCTCCTTGAATCGGGGACTGTTTTGAATCGAGAGGTAAATGCTGTCGTTCATTGTTTTTATCCTCGCAGCACAAATTATTGTTGGAACGTAGCTAATGTATGCGGCTGCGAGAGAGGTTCCAGACGACCTTAGTAGTAGATGGCCATGATCCTTCTGCCATTTTCCGGACACCCAAAACAACTGTAGGAGTGAGCCTGCTCGCGATGGCGTCGTGTCAGTCGACATTTCTCTCAACTGACGGAACGCTATCGCGAGCAGGCTCACTCCTACAGGGGTGTGGCGGGATTTAAATTATTTGGTCCAGTCAGCCACGCGATCCGGGTGTTTGGCCACCCAGTCCTTGGCCGCTGCATCAGGCTTGGCGCCGTCCTGAATCGCCAGCATCACTTCGCCGATTTCGTCTTTCGAGGCCCACTGGAAGTTCTTCAGGAACTTGGCCACTTCCGGTGCCTTGGCTTCCAGGCCTTTGCTGCCGATGCTGTTGACGGTTTCAGCCTGGCCATACACGCCTTTCGGGTCGTCGAGGAAGCGCAGTTTCCACTTGGCGAACATCCAGTGCGGCACCCAACCGGTGACGGCGATGGATTCGTTTTTCTTCTCGGCGCGGGTCAGCTCGGCAATCATGCCAGCGCCGGAACTGGCCTTGAGGCTGTACTTGTCCAGACCATAATCCTTGATCGCCTGATCGGTCTTGAGCATCACGCCTGAACCGGCGTCGATGCCGACAATGCGGTTTTTGAAGGTGTCGTCGGTTTTCAGGTCTTCGATCGATTTGGCTTTGACGTACTCAGGCACGATCAGGCCGATTTTTGCGTCCTTGAAGTTCGGGCCGTAATCGACGACCTGATCCTTGTTTTTCGTCCAGTAGTCACCGTGGGTCACGGGCAGCCAGGCCGAGAGCATGGCGTCGAGTTTGCCGGTGGCTACGCCCTGCCACATGATCCCGGTGGCGACGGCTTGCAGCTTCACGTCATAACCGAGTTTCTGTTTGATCACTTCGGCCGCCACGTGGGTGGTCGCGACGCTGTCGGACCAGCCGTCAACGTAACCGATGTTCAGGGTCTGTTTTTCAGCGTTGGCGAAAGTGGAACTCATCGCAAGCACCAGAGCGGCACCTGCGCCTAAAAGTCGTCGCATCTTCATCGTTTACTTCCCCGAAATGCTGCGCCCGACGGATGCCGGGCATCGTCAACGTATTGTTATGGTGCACAGCGCCCCCATCACGCCGGACCTCACACACCGAACATCAGCCGATTTTTCAAAAAGGGTACTGATGGTTTGATCATCAACCTCAAGCGGCAGGCGACCTGCTCTGTCAGCGACCTCAAGGCAACGAGAAACGACATCAGAAAGCCATTAATCAACCAAGATTAATTGACGCCAGACAATCCGCCCGAACTTTGCATGTACAACGCCTGCAAGCCCCCTGCCCCTCTATAAATGCAGGTAACATGCGTCGCTTTGCAGCCACTCGGCCCGACCATGTCCGCTACGTTCCGATTTCCTTTTCTGCCTTATCTGTTCGCCTGCCTGCTCGGGCTGCTGGCCCTTGGCGGTTTCTGGTACGGCCTCGGCCAACCGGTGATCCTGCCCGACGCTGCAACGCCGACGCACAAGCTGCAATGCGCCTCGTACACGCCGTTCGACAAGGACCAGTCGCCGTTCGACGTGCCGTTCAAATTGCGCCCGGAGCGCATGGACGCCGACCTCGCGCTCCTGGCGACGCGCTTCGAATGTATCCGCACCTATTCGATGACCGGCCTCGACGCTCTGCCCGATCTGGCGCGCAAGCACGGTCTGAAGTTGATGATCGGCGCCTGGGTCAACAGCAACCCCGTGGATACCGAGCAGGAAGTCGAGCTGCTGATCAAATCCGCCAACGCCAACCCCGACGTGGTGACGGCGGTGATCGGCGGTAACGAGGCGCTGCTGCGCAAAGAGGTCACCGGCGCGCAACTGGCGCGGCTGATCAACAAGGTCAAAAGCCAGGTCAAGCAACCGGTGACCTACGCCGACGTCTGGGAATTCTGGCTCAAGCACCCGGAAGTCGCGCCCGCTGTGGACTTCCTGACCATTCACCTGCTGCCATACTGGGAAGACGATCCGTCGAACATCGACGTGGCGCTGCGGCATGTGGCGGATGTGCGTCAGGTGTTCGGCAACAAGTTCGCGCCCAAAGACGTGATGATCGGTGAAACCGGCTGGCCGAGCGAAGGCCGTCAACGCGAAACCGCCGTACCGAGCCGGGTCAACGAGGCGAAATTCATTCGTGGATTCGTGACGATGGCCGAGCAGGAAGGCTGGCGCTACAACCTGATCGAAGCCTTCGATCAACCGTGGAAGCGCGGCAGTGAAGGCGCGGTTGGCGGCTATTGGGGACTGTTCGATGCCGATCGCCAGGACAAGGGTGTACTCGCAGGGCCGGTGAGCAATGTGCCGTACTGGAAAGAATGGCTGGCGGTCGGTGCTGTGATTCTGCTCGGCACGCTGATCCTCGGTGGTCGCGTTCGGTCCACACGTTCGGCGCTGCTGCTGCCGCTGCTGGGCGCCGTCGCTGCTTGCTCGATCGGAGCCTGGGGCGATCTGGCGCGGTTGACTACGAGGTTTGCCGGCGAATGGCTGTGGGTCGGTTTGCTGACCGGGTTGAATCTGTTGGTGCTTGCCCATGCCGCGCTGACGTTGAGTGCCCGTAGCGGATGGCGCGCGCGAGCCTTTGATTTCCTCGAGCATCGCGCCGGCTGGCTGGTCGCAGCGGCCGGTTTTGCAGCGGCGGTGATGATGCTGGAGATGGTCTTCGACCCGCGTTATCGCAGTTTTGCCAGCATGGCGTTCGTGCTGCCGGCGCTGGTTTACCTGAGCCGCCCGGTGAGTGTGCCGCGCCGGGAAATCGCTCTGCTGACCTTTATCGTCGGCGCGGGGATTGTGCCGCAGTTGTATCAGGAAGGATTGCAGAATCAGCAGGCGTGGGGATGGGCGCTGATCAGTGGATTGATGGTGGTGGCATTGTGGCGCTGTCTGCGGGTTCGCAACGGCTGAGCAAGATCAAAAGATCGCAGCCTTCGGCAGCTCCTACAGGTGTACGACATGCAACTGTAGGAGCTGCCGAAGGCTGCGATCTGTTCTGTCACGCGTTGCGTGAGGATCTGACCAAGCGCAACCCGGCAGTCACTACGGCAAACACCGCCAACGTCGTGTTGTACAAGGCCAGGGCCGGCAATCCGAATACCAGCGCCAGCACCGCCAGCCACCACCCTGCCCGTCCCGGCAATACAAACGCCAATACCGCCGCGCCCACCGCCGCCCAGCCCAGCACCTTGAAATGAATCATCAGCCCGAGGTTCGAGCGCACCGCGCATTCCCAGCGACTGGCCTCGTCGACACAGATGCCCACCCACTGTCCGTCTTCCATGAAGCCGTAACGCGCGGCATAACTGGCGGCCAGCCACAGCGGCAACAAAACGAGCAGCACAATCACGGGCAAGCGGCGGGACATGGAGCACTCCAATCTGCGGAAATCGGCGGCCAGCTTAATCTGCCGGCCGGCATTCGCAAGCACTAACAACTGTTAACTGTTCAGCGAGCCCTCGCAACGTGTATCGTCCAGCTACTATTACCCCGAATTCCGCCTGTTTGGTGCCGCAGCATGGCACTTTGGCGCTTGGCCGGTGGTCATAGCCTGCGAACTTCAATCGGCACCTTCCTCTAAGGGATCTAGTCATGCTCCGTTCCTTGCGCTTCGCCGCGCTGTTCAGCGGCCTAATTTTGAGTGCGTCCGCGCTGGCGGTGGATATCGACGCCGCCAGTTATGGCTACCCGCTGACCAACCCGTTCGAGGCGACGATCGCCACGACACCACCGGACCTGCGTCCGGAGTTGCCGCTGGACGACGACATCACTCAGTCGGATCGCAGCCTCACCCTGCGCCCGGAGCGTGAATTCCAGCTGCCGGACAATTTCTGGGCAGTCAAAAAACTCACCTACCGCATCGCCACCCAGGACAAACCGGCGCCGCTGATCTTCCTGATCGCCGGCACCGGGGCGCGCTTTGACAGCACGCTCAACGAATACCTGAAGAAGTTGTATTACAAGGCCGGCTACCACGTCGTGCAGTTGTCCTCGCCGACCAGTTTCGACTTCATCAGCGCCGCTTCGCGTTTCGCCACCCCGGGCGTGACCAAGGAAGATGCCGAAGACATGTACCGGGTGATGCAGGCCGTGCGGGCGCAGAATCCGAAACTGCCGGTCACCGAGTACTACCTGACCGGTTACAGCCTCGGCGCCCTGGATGCCGCGTTCGTCGCGCATCTGGACGAAACCCGCCGCAGCTTCAACTTCAAGAAAGTCCTGCTGCTCAACCCGCCGGTCAACCTGTACACCTCGGTGACCAACCTCGACAAGCTGGTACAGACCGAGGTCAAGGGTATCAACAACAGCACCACTTTCTATGAGCTGGTGCTGGCCAAACTGACCCGCTACTTCCAGCAGAAAGGCTACATCGACCTCAACGATGCGCTGCTGTATGACTTCCAGCAGTCCAAGCAGCATCTGACCAACGAACAGATGGCCATGCTCATCGGCACGTCGTTCCGCTTCTCGGCCGCCGACATTGCCTACACCTCTGACCTGGTCAACCGTCGCGGCCTGATCACCCCGCCGAAATTCCCGATCACCGAAGGCACCAGCCTCACGCCGTTCCTCAAGCGTGCGCTGCAATGCGACTTCGACTGCTACATCACCGAACAGGTTATTCCGATGTGGCGCGCCCGCACCGACGGCGGCAGCCTGCTGCAACTGATCGATCAGGTCAGCCTGTATGCGCTCAAGGATTACCTGCACGACAGCCCGAAAATCGCCGTGATGCACAACGCCGACGACGTCATCCTCGGCCCTGGCGACCTGGGCTTCCTGCGTAAAACCTTCGGTGATCGCCTGACCGTTTATCCACTGGGCGGCCACTGCGGCAACCTTAACTACCGCGTCAACAGCGACGCCATGCTGGAGTTCTTCCGTGGCTAAATATCTCCTGCTGATTGCAGCGTTCCTCTGTGCAGGCGTGGCCCAGGCCGACAACAGTAAAGCCGACGCACCGGTGGTGGTCGACAGCGACGGTTTCAAGGAACCGCTGACCAAACTCAAATTCAACCCGGGCCTGGACCAGCGCGAGTTCGAGCGCTCGACGCTCAACGCGCTGAACGTCTATGACCCGCTGGAATCGTGGAACCGTCGGGTCTACCACTTCAACTACCGTTTCGACCAGTGGGTGTTCCTGCCGGTGGTCGATGGCTATCGCTACATCACGCCAAGCTTTGTGCGTACCGGGGTGAGCAACTTCTTCAACAACATTGGTGACGTGCCGAACCTGGTCAACAGCCTGCTGCAGTTCAAGGGCCAGCGCTCGATGGAAACCACCGCGCGCCTGCTGCTCAACACCACGATCGGCATCGCCGGCCTGTGGGACCCGGCGACCGCCATGGGCCTGCCGCGCCAGAACGAAGACTTCGGGCAGACCCTGGGCTTCTATGGCGTGCCGGGCGGTGCGTACTTCGTACTGCCGATCTTCGGCCCGTCGAACATTCGCGACACTGCAGGTCTTGCCGTGGATTACACCGCCGACACTGCGATCAACTTCCTCAATGTCGCGGAAGTCAGCTCCAACCATCCGGAAGTCTGGGCACTGCGTGCGATCGACAAGCGCTACCAGACCAGCTTCCGCTACGGTCAGATGAACTCGCCGTTCGAGTACGAGAAAGTGCGCTACGTCTACACCGAAGCACGCAAGTTGCAGATCGCCGAGTAATTTCGGCGGGTACAAAAAAGGGCCATTCGATGCGAGTCGAATGGCCCTTTTTCATGGCATCACACAGATCAAATTGTAGGAGTGAGCCTGCTCGCGATAGCGGTGTACCAGTCACCACCTGTCTGGCTGACAAACCGCTATCGCGAGCAGGCTCACTCCTACAGGGGGCTGTATTCAGCCTTTGGTTGCGCGCCAGAGCTTGCCCAGGACAGTCACTACCGCCAGCACCACGGCGCCGGCAATAATCCCCGCAACACCATTGAGCAGCATTGGCACGGCGAACCCGGCGCTGCCCGCCGCTGCGCCGACACCTTCGATCCAGTGATGCAGCACCGGCACGCCATGAGTCAGGATGCCGCCGCCGACCAGGAACATCGCCGCCGTGCCGACCACCGACAGGGTTTTCATCATGTACGGCGCGGCGCTGAGAATGCCGCCGCCGATTTTTTTTGCCATCTGCCCGGGTTTCTGCGTCAGCCACAGGCCCAGATCGTCGAGCTTGACGATGCCCGCCACTAAACCGTAAACGCCGACGGTCATGACAATGGCGATGCCGGACATGACAACCACTTGCTGGGTCAGCGAGGCATCTGCCACGGTGCCGAGGGTGATGGCGATGATTTCTGCCGAAAGAATGAAGTCGGTGCGGATCGCGCCTTTGATCTTGTCCTTTTCGTACGCCACCAGATCGGTGCTCGGGTCGGCCACAGCCTCAGTCAGTTGCGCATGCCCAGCCTCGTCTTCCTCTTTGCTGTGCAGGAACTTGTGTGCGAGTTTCTCGAAACCCTCGAAGCACAGGTACGCACCGCCGACCATCAACAGCGGCGTCACCAGCCATGGCACGAAGGCGCTGATTGCCAGCGCCGACGGCACGAGGATCAGTTTGTTGACGAACGAGCCCTTGGCCACCGCCCAGACCACGGGAATTTCCCGCTCGGCGCGCACGCCCGAGACCTGCTGGGCGTTGAGCGCCAGGTCGTCACCGAGCACGCCGGCAGTCTTCTTGGCGGCCATTTTCGTCATCAATGCAACGTCATCCAGAACGGTGGCGATGTCATCGATCAGCACCAGCAAACTGCTTCCTGCCATGAATCCTGTTTCCTTCTGTGTATGAATGTTGCCAAGCATAACGCGACCGCCGGCCACAGGCTGCATTGTTGAGCGCCGCTCAAGGCCGGTGCTACCATGCGCCACCGCCAGAACAGGCAAGGAACCACCGGGTTTATGAGCACAATCCGCGAGCGTAACAAAGAACTGATCCTGCGCGCCGCCAGCGAAGAGTTTGCCGACAAGGGCTTTGCGGCGACCAAAACCAGCGACATCGCCGCCAAGGCGGGATTGCCCAAGCCCAACGTCTACTACTACTTCAAATCCAAGGAAAACCTCTACCGCGAGGTGCTGGAAAGCATCATCGAGCCGATTCTGCAGGCCTCGACCCCGTTCAACCCGGATGGCGTGCCGAGCGAAGTGCTGAGCGGCTACATCCGCTCGAAGATCCGCATCTCCCGCGACCTGCCTTACGCCTCCAAGGTGTTCGCCAGCGAAATCATGCACGGCGCGCCGCACCTGAGCGCGGACCTGGTCGAGCAGCTCAACGCCCAGGCCAAGCACAACATCGCCTGCATCCAGAGCTGGATCGACCGCGGCCAGATCGCCCCGATCGACCCCAACCACCTGATGTTCAGCATCTGGGCCGCCACCCAGACCTACGCCGACTTCGACTGGCAGATTTCTGCGGTGACCGGGAAAGACAAGCTCGACGAAGCCGATTATGAAGCGGCCGCGCAGACGATTATCCGGTTGGTTTTAAAAGGGTGTGAGCCGGACTGAAAGACCGCAGCGACGCAATCGCGAGCAGGCTCACTCCTACATTTGGAATACGTTCCCCTGTAGGAGTGAGCCTGCTCGCGATCGAGGCGATACGGTCCCCACTCAAACCCAAATCGCACCCCATAGCGGATAGTCGCCAAGCTTCTCCACCAGCCCGGCCCGCAATGGGTTGGCTACTACATACCGCGCCACTTTCACCAGGTTCTCCTCCCGCCGCAACGCCCGATCATGAAAACCTCTCTGCCAGAGAACACTGTTATCTCCGGTAGCCTGTCTTACGGATCTGGTACTCATCGACTTGGTTTTCTGCATCAGCTCACTCAATGAGCCCCGCCGTAATTCAATCAGCCAGTGAAAATGATCAGGCATGACGACCCAGGCCAGTGAATGCACCAGCCCGGAATCCTGGGCATTTTGGAATTGATCAGCGACCAGCTTGCCCAAGGCAAAATCCTTGAAAACCGGCCTTCGTTCATGGGTGTTGCTGGTTAACAGATAGATTCGGCTGACTTCGGCATAGCGCCCGACTCGCAATTTATGTGCAGCAGGTAGATCTGGCATTCCTTTGCCTCCTGTGATCAAGTCATAAGAGGCTAGTACCGGGGATGCAAATGGAGTGGGCAGACTGTTGGCAGGATGTGTCCGGAAGATAGCTATCGCGAGCAGGCTCACTCCTACAGGGGTTTTGTGGCGTTCCGACATTTTGTATCTGAACCCAGATCCACTGTAGGAGTGAGCCTGCTCGCGATGGCGATAGCTCAATCACCGCTAATTCAAGCAACCACCCCCCCATCCGCCCTCAGATCCAGCGCCTCCACCGCTTTGATCGCCACCTGCTCATCCACATCCGACAAATCTCCGCTGATCCCGATCGCGCCCAGCACTTCACCCGCCTGATTGCGAATCAACACACCACCCGGTGCCGGCACAACGCTGCCCTGCCCCATGCTGTTCAACGAAGAAAAAAAGGCCGGACGTTGTTGGGCGTCCTGGGCGAGCAGGCGTGAGCCTTTGCCCAGGGCGATGGCGCCCCAGGCTTTGCCGATGGCGATGTCGGGGCGCAACAGGCTGGCACCGTCTTCGCGTTGCAGGGCGATCAGGTGGCCGCCGGTGTCGAGTACCGCGATGGTCAGTGGCGCGGCGTTGATGCCGCGCCCCGCACTGATGGCTTCGCTGACCAGGTTGACTGCGACTTTCAAGGTTAAAGCGCTCATGGTGCCGTCCTCATTTTGTTATAGGGAAAGTCGTGGGACTGCGCGTTTCTGCCACAGTCCGATGCAACAAATAGAACACAATGAGTTAGTTTTTTGTATACAATAATTCTCGAAAAGCGCCGCATGCGACGAAAAGCCACAGCACAAGCGGCTTCCGACGAATGAAACAGACGCTTGAGAAAATGGATTGACCTGCGCCGTCCGCCGTGAATACACTCTGCGCAAAGCCACTTGTATACAATTACAAAACGTAAAGAGGCACAAAACCATGAGCAAAATGAGAGCAATCGAAGCCGCCGTTCTGGTGATGCGCCGCGAAGGGGTTGATACCGCTTTTGGCATCCCGGGCGCAGCGATCAACCCGCTGTACTCCGCCTTGCAAAAGGTCGGTGGCATCGATCACGTCCTTGCTCGCCACGTTGAAGGCGCCTCGCACATGGCCGAGGGCTACACCCGCACCAAGGCCGGCAACATCGGCGTGTGCATCGGCACGTCCGGCCCGGCCGGTACCGACATGGTCACCGGGCTCTACAGCGCCTCGGCCGACTCGATTCCAATTCTCTGCATCACAGGGCAAGCACCCCGCGCCCGGATGCACAAGGAAGACTTCCAGGCTGTCGACATCACCAGCATCGTCAAGCCAGTCACCAAGTGGGCGACCACGGTGCTCGAACCGGGCCAGGTGCCTTACGCCTTCCAGAAAGCTTTCTATGAAATGCGCTCCGGCCGTCCGGGCCCAGTGCTGATCGACCTGCCATTCGACGTGCAGATGGCCGAGATCGAATTCGACATTGACGCTTACCAACCGCTACCACTGGCCAAACCGACCGCGACCCGCGTGCAGGTCGAGAAGGCGCTGGCGCTGCTGGATCAGGCCGAGCGTCCGTTGCTGGTCGCCGGTGGCGGCATCATCAATGCCGACGCCAGCGATCTGTTGGTCGAGTTCGCCGAACTGACCGGCATCCCGGTCATCCCGACCCTGATGGGCTGGGGCACCATCCCTGACGATCACCCGCTGATGGTCGGCATGGTCGGTCTGCAGACGTCGCACCGTTACGGCAACGCGACGATGCTGAAATCCGACGTGGTGCTGGGCATCGGTAACCGCTGGGCCAACCGTCACACCGGTTCGGTCGATGTGTACACCGAAGGTCGCAAGTTCATTCACGTCGACATCGAAGGCACGCAGATCGGCCGTGTATTCACCCCGGATCTGGGCATCGTCTCCGACGCCGCCGCCGCGCTGACCGTGTTCATCGAAGTGGCGCGGGAATGGCAAGCCGCCGGCAAGCTGAAAAACCGCAGTGCCTGGCTGCAGGATTGCCAGCAGCGCAAAGCCAGCCTGCACCGCAAGACTCACTTCGACAACGTGCCGGTCAAACCGCAGCGCGTTTACGAGGAAATGAATCAGGTGTTCGGCAAGGACACCTGCTACGTCAGCACCATTGGTCTGTCGCAGATTGCCGGCGCGCAGTTCCTGCACGTCTACAAGCCGCGTCACTGGATCAACTGTGGCCAGGCCGGCCCGTTGGGCTGGACCATTCCGGCGGCGCTGGGCGTGGTCAAGGCCGATCCGAACCGCAAAGTCGTGGCCCTGTCGGGAGACTATGATTTCCAGTTCATGATCGAAGAACTGGCGGTCGGCGCTCAGTTCAAACTGCCGTATATCCACGTCGTGGTGAACAACTCGTACCTGGGCCTGATCCGTCAGGCGCAGCGCGGGTTCGAAATGGACTACTGCGTGCAGCTGTCCTTCGATAACCTGAATGCGCCGGAACTCAACGGTTACGGGGTTGACCACATCGCAGTCGCTGAAGGCCTCGGTTGCAAGGCGCTGCGCGTGTTCGAACCATCGGAAATCGCCCCTGCCCTGCGCAAGGCCGAACAGATGATCGAAGAGTTCAAGGTGCCGGTGATCGTCGAGATCATCCTGGAGCGTGTGACCAACATCTCCATGGGTACCGAGATCAACGCGGTCAACGAATTCGAAGACCTGGCGCTGGTCGGCAACGACGCGCCGACGGCGATTTCGTTGCTTGATTGATTGCTTTTAGCCCCCTCTCCCTCTGGGAGAGGGCTGGGGTGAGGGAAAGGTTTTGCGGTGCTCGTACAATCGGGATCAGATTCAGGATTCCCCCCTCACCCTAACCCTCTCCCCAAGGAGAGGGGACTGATCGCGTTCAGTCTGATCTACCGTGCCTCATCAGTTTTTAGGAGACCACCATGCCGCGTTTCGCAGCCAACCTGTCCATGCTGTTCACCGAACAGGATTTCCTTGCCCGTTTCGACGCCGCCGCCAAGGCCGGTTTCAGTGGCGTGGAATACCTGTTCCCGTACGACTTCAGCTCCGCCGAAATCAAGGCAAGACTCGAGGCCAACGGTCTGACCCAAGTGCTGTTCAACCTGCCGGCCGGTGACTGGGCCAAGGGCGAGCGCGGTATCGCCTGCCTGCCGGATCGGGTCGAAGAATTCCGCGCCGGGGTCGATCTGGCGATTGCCTACGCACAAGTGCTGGGCAACACCCAGGTCAACTGCCTGGCCGGCATTCGTCCGCAAGGCGTTGACGATGCCACGGTGGAAAAAACCTTCGTCGCCAACCTCAAATACGCCGCCGACAAGCTGCAAGCGGCGGGCATCAAACTGGTGATGGAAGCGATCAATACCCGCGACATTCCCGGTTTCTACCTGAACAACACGGCGCAAGCCCTGTCGATTCGCGAGCAGGTCGGCAGCGCCAATCTGTTCCTGCAATACGACATCTATCACATGCAGATCATGGAAGGCGATCTGGCCCGCACCCTGCAATCGCACCTGGGCGCGATCAACCATGTGCAACTGGCGGACAACCCGGGGCGCAACGAGCCGGGCACCGGTGAGATCAACTACCGCTTCCTGTTCGAACACCTCGACCGCATCGGTTATCAGGGTTGGGTCGGCTGTGAATACAAGCCGTTGACCACCACCGAGGCTGGCCTCGGCTGGCTGAAAACCCACAACGCGATCTGAGAACACAGCAAAACCTCTGTAGGAGTGAGCCTGCTCGCGATGAGGCCGGCACATTCAATATCCATCTCGCCTGACAAACCGCTATCGCGAGCAGGCTCACTCCTACAGAAATGCAGCTCCCCTATTTGCTTGCGCACGACAAAAACAAGAGGATTTTCTCATGGCTAAAATCGGATTCATCGGCACCGGCATCATGGGCCACCCAATGGCGGCGAACCTGCAGAAAGCCGGTCACAGCCTGTTCCTGTCGCAACACCACGACGCGGCCCCGGCCGATCTGGTCGCCGCTGGCGCCGTTGCCCTTGCGAACCCGCGCGAAGTGGCGCAGGAAGCCGAATTCATCATCGTCATGGTCCCGGATACCCCGCAGGTCGATGACGTGCTGTTCCGCGCCGACGGCGTTGCCGCCGGCATCGGCAAGGGCAAAGTGGTCATCGACATGAGCTCGATCTCGCCGACCGCCACCAAAGCCTTTGCGGCGAAGATCAACGAGAAAGGCGCGCAATACCTCGACGCTCCCGTGTCCGGCGGTGAAGTCGGTGCCAAAGCCGCGACCCTGAGCATCATGGTCGGTGGCGACGCCAATGCCTTCGAACGCGCCCTGCCGCTGTTCCAGGCCATGGGCAAAAATATCACCCTGGTCGGTAGCAATGGCGACGGCCAGACCGCCAAGGTCGCCAACCAGATCATCGTTGCCCTGAACATCCAGGCCGTTGCCGAAGCGCTGCTGTTCGCCTCGAAAAACGGTGCCGATCCCGCCAAGGTGCGTGAAGCCCTGATGGGTGGTTTCGCCTCTTCGAAGATTCTCGAAGTGCACGGCGAGCGCATGATCAAAGGCACCTTCGACCCGGGCTTCCGCATCAGCCTGCACCAGAAGGACCTGAACCTGGCCCTGCAAGGCGCCAAGGAGCTGAACATCAATCTGCCGAACACCGCCAACGCCCAGCAAGTGTTCAGCACCTGCGCGGCCATCGGTGGCAGCAACTGGGATCACTCGGCGCTGATCAAGGGCCTTGAGCACATGGCCAATTTCTCGATCCGCGACAATAAATAAAGCCTGCACAAAACCCTGTGGGAGCGAGCCTGCTCGCGAAAGCGACTTCACATTCAACATCCATGTTGGCTGACATACCGCGTTCGCGAGCAGGCTCGCTCCCACAAGGGATCTGAGTCGCCCTTTCGAATAACAAGAATTCCGGGAGCCCGCCATGTCGGTCGATCCGCAACAACTGCTGCGCGAGCTGTTTGCCACAGCCATCGACGCGGCGCATCCGAACCAAGTCCTCGAAGCCCATCTGCCTGCCGATCGCAGCGGTCGAGTCATCGTCATCGGCGCCGGCAAAGCCGCTGCCGCCATGGCGCAAGTGGTCGAGCGTTGCTGGGAGGGTGAAGTCACCGGCCTGGTGGTCACCCGCTACGGTCACGGCGCTCCGTGCGAAAAAATCGAAGTGGTCGAGGCCGCGCACCCGGTGCCGGACGCCGCCGGTCTGGCCGTGGCCAAACGCGTACTCGAACTGGTCAGCAACCTCAGCGAAGACGATCGCGTCATCTTCCTGCTCTCCGGTGGTGGCTCTGCCCTGCTCGCCCTGCCGGCCGAAGGCATCACCCTCGCTGACAAACAAACGATCAACAAAGCCTTGCTGAAATCCGGCGCGACCATCGGCGAGATGAACTGCGTGCGCAAGCACCTCTCGGCGATCAAGGGCGGCCGCCTCGGCAAGGCCTGCTGGCCGGCGACTGTCTACACCTATGCGATTTCCGACGTACCGGGCGACCTCGCCACGGTCATCGCCTCCGGCCCGACCGTGGCCGACCCGAGCACCTCCGCCGAAGCATTGGCGATCATCAAGCGCTACGGCATCGACATCCCCGCCTCTGTGCGCACTTGGCTGCAGAGTCCGGAATCGGAAACCGTAAAACCCGGCGACCCGAGTCTGGCGCGCAGCCATTTCCAATTGATCGCCCGGCCGCAGCAATCATTGGATGCGGCGGCGGTGAAGTGCCGTCAGGCCGGTTTCAGCACATTGATTCTCGGCGACCTCGAGGGCGAGTCCCGCGAAGTGGCGAAAGTCCACGCTGGCATCGCCCGGCAGATCATCAATCACGGCCAGCCGCTGGCGGCACCTTGCGTGATTCTCTCCGGCGGTGAAACCACGGTGACCGTGCGCGGCGACGGCCGTGGCGGACGTAACGCTGAATTCCTGCTCAGCCTCACCGACAGCCTCAAGGGCCAGCCCGGCGTCTACGCGCTGGCCGGCGACACCGATGGCATCGACGGTTCGGAAGACGACGCCGGCGCGATCATGACCCCGGACAGCTACGCCCGCGCCGCCGCCCTCGGTCTGAGCGCCAGCGACGAACTGGATAACAACAATGGTTACGGCTACTTCCAGGCGCTCGATGCGCTGATCGTCACCGAGCCGACCCGCACCAATGTCAACGACTTCCGCGCCATTCTGATCCTTGAGAACTGCAAATCATGACGCCTGATAAAAAGGTCAAAATCCTCGCCACCCTCGGCCCTGCGGTCGATGGCATTGACGACATTCGCGAGCTGGTCGAGGCCGGGGTCAACATCTTCCGCCTGAATTTCAGTCACGGCGATCATGCCGACCACGCCAAGCGCTATCAATGGATCCGCGAAGTCGAGCGCCAGCTCAACTACCCGCTGGGCATTCTGATGGATCTGCAGGGGCCGAAACTGCGCGTCGGCAAGTTCGCCGACGGCAAGGTGCAGTTGCATCGCGGTCAGGCGTTCCGTCTCGATCTCGATGCGACACCGGGCGATGAACGCCGGGTCAACCTGCCGCATCCAGAGATCATTGCTGCGCTGGAAGCCGGCATGGACCTGCTGCTCGACGACGGCAAACTGCGCCTGCGCGTGGTCACCAAGTACGCCGATGCAATCGACACCACCGTGCTCAATGGCGGTGAGCTGTCTGACCGCAAAGGCGTGAACGTGCCGCAAGCGGGGCTCGACTTGAGCCCGCTGACCGCCAAGGATCGCCGCGACCTGAGCTTCGGTCTGGAGCTGGGCGTGGACTGGGGTGCGCTGTCGTTCGTGCAGCGTCCGCAAGACATCGTCGAAGCCCGCGCATTGATCGGCGACAAGGCGTTTCTGATGGCAAAAATCGAGAAGCCTTCGGCGGTCGAGCAATTGCGTGAAATCGCTGAGCTGAGCGACGCGATCATGGTCGCGCGCGGGGATCTTGGCGTGGAAGGGCCGGCGGAAAGCGTGCCGCAGATTCAGAAAAACATCATCACCACCTGCCGCGCACTGGGCAAACCAGTAGTGGTGGCGACGCAGATGCTCGAGTCGATGCGCTTCTCCCCTGCCCCAACCCGTGCCGAAGTGACTGACGTCGCCAACGCCGTGGCCGAAGGCGCCGATGCGGTGATGCTCTCGGCGGAAACCGCATCCGGGGAATACCCGCTGGAAGCCGTGCAGATGATGAGCAAGATCATCCGCCAGGTGGAAAACGGCCCGGATTATCAGACCCAGCTCGACGTCAGCCGACCGAAAGCCGAGGCGACCGTTTCCGACGCGATCAGCTGCGCGATCCGCCGTATCAGCAACGTGCTGCCGGTGGCGGTGCTGGTCAATTACAGCGAGTCGGGCGCCTCGACGCTGCGTGCATCGCGGGAGAGGCCGAAAGCACCGATCCTCAATCTGACGCCCAACCTGCAAACCGCGCGGCGCTTGAGCGTGGCCTGGGGCATTCATTCGGTGGTCAACGATCGCCTGCGTCAGGTCGACGAAGTCTGCTCGACCGCGCTGGAGATTGCTCAGGCGCAAGGCATGGCCGAGCGTGGCGACACATTGCTGATCACCGCCGGCGTGCCGTTCGGCCAGCCGGGCTCGACCAATTCGCTGCGCATCGAGACGTTGATTTAGCGCTTGTACCGGCCTCTTCGCGAGCAGGCTCGCTCCCACATTGGTTCTGCGTCGATCACAGAACCGAGACTGGACGCAGATCCATGTGGGAGCGAGCCTGCTCGCGAAGCAGGCGCCTCGGTTTTCCCTGACTTTCAGAACTGCCATGCCTGCCAATCACTTCAACACCCACTGCCCCGACTGGGCCGAGGCTTTGCTCAACGGTTTCAGTCAGATTTTCTTCCAGCGCCATCCGCTGTGCGGGCTGCTGTGTCTGTTGGCAATTCTGCTGACGGCGCCGGTGCTGTTTGCCGGGGCGCTGCTCGGTGGGGTTGCCGGTCTGCTCACCGCGCAGCGGCGCAACTACGCCAAGCCTGATCGCCAGGCCGGGCTGTTCAGCTACAACGGCGTATTGCTCGGTCTGCTGTTGAGCCTGTATTTCCCCTGGTCGCCGCTGCTGCCGCCGCTGATTCTCGCGGCCGGCGGCTTGAGCGCGATGCTCACTCAGCAATGGCTCAAACATGTGTATCGCAGCCGTTCCATACCGGCGTACACCTCGCCGTTCGTGGCGATAGGTTGGGTGCTGCTGGTGTTCGCCGAACCGTTCGCGCCGGCGGCGTCTATCGATCTGAACACGGCGAATGTGCTGGCCGCTGAACTGCGCGGATTCGGCCAGGTGATGTTCCTCGACCATCCATTGGCCGGGGCATTGATCGCCAGTGGTTTGCTGCTCGCCGATCGTCGCGCTTTCTGCTGGGCGCTGCTGGCTTCGGCGATCGGCCTCGGCTCCAGTCTGCTGCACCACGAGACATCCGCCGCGCTGCTCGGCCTCGGTGGCTACAACGCCCTGCTCGCCGCCCTCGCCTTCAGCGCCCAACGGCAACATCCGTGGCTGCCGCTGCTGGGAATTGTCCTGGCGCTGTTGGTGACGCCGCTGTTTGCTGCTGCGGGACTGGCGACGCTGACCGCGCCGTTCATCCTCGCCTGCTGGCTGATTCGCGCCGGCATCCAGATGCTGGGCAAAGCGTCGCTTGCGCATGAGTCTTGCGCTCACGAGGACAATCACCCTAGGCTGCGCTGATCTTCGATTCAGGCGTTATCCATGGACAGCAGCAACAATTGGCGCGAACGGCTCTACGTCATGATTTTCCAGAGCGACACCCCGGCCGGGCGTCGCTTCGACGGCATCCTGCTGTTGATCATCCTCGCCAGTCTGGTGATCGTGATGCTCGACAGTATCGACAGCATTCACCGCAATTACGCCGACGTACTGGCCTATATAGAGTGGGGCTTCACGGCGATCTTCCTCGGTGAGTACATCCTGCGTCTGTACTGCTCGCCCAAACCGCTGCGATATGCCTTCAGCTTTTATGGGCTGGTGGATCTGCTGGCGATCGTCCCGGGCATCCTCGCGCTGTATTACAGCGATGCGCAGTACCTGCTGATCATCCGGATTATCCGGATGCTGCGGATTTTCCGCGTGCTCAAACTCAGCCCCTATCTCAAGCAGGCCAACTACCTGATGTCGGCGCTGCGCGGCAGCAAGCAGAAAATCGTCGTGTTTCTGGTCAGCGTGTGCACGCTGGTGACAGTGTTCGGCACGCTGATGTACGTGATCGAAGGCCCGGAACATGGCTTCACCAGCATTCCCAAGGGCATTTATTGGGCGATCGTCACCCTGACCACCGTAGGTTTCGGCGACATCGTGCCGAAGACGCCGCTGGGCCAGGTGATTTCCTCGCTGGTGATGATCACCGGTTATTCGATCATCGCTGTGCCCACGGGGATTTTCACCGCTGAGCTGGCCAATGCCATGCGCGGCGAGCAGCTGCAACATGACTGCCCTGGGTGTCAGAAAAAGACCCACGAGCAGAGCGCGGCGTTCTGTTCGCGCTGCGGCAGTCAGCTGTTCAAGAAAGTGGAATAAGCACAGAGCTTTTTAATCTTTAAGCGCCTATGCGTGGCCCGTTATAGTCGCTGGCAATTGAACATCACCCCCTTGTAGGAGCAGCCTTCGGCAGCTCCTACATCGATAACCAACAAGGAATGCGCAGTGAAAAAACTCTTTGGCGCCTCACTTCTCGCCGCCGGCCTGACCTTGGCCAACATCGCCCAGGCAGCACCGACGCTGCTTAACGTTTCCTACGACGTGATGCGCGATTTCTACAAGGACTACAACACTGCGTTCCAGAAACACTGGCAAGCCGAGCACAAGGAAAACATCACCGTACAGATGTCCTTCGGCGGCTCGAGCAAGCAGGCACGCTCGGTGATCGATGGCCTGCCGGCTGATGTCATCACCATGAACATGGCCACCGACATCAATGCCCTCGCCGACAACGGCAAACTGGTCCCGGACAATTGGGTCACGCGCCTGCCGAACAACAGCGCGCCGTTCACATCAGCCACGGTGTTCATCGTTCGCAAGGGCAACCCGAAAGCGTTGAAAGACTGGCCGGACCTGCTCGAGGATGGCGTGCAAGTGATCGTGCCCAACCCGAAAACCTCGGGTAATGGCCGTTACACCTACCTGTCGGCCTGGGGTTATGTGCTGAAGAATGGCGGTGACGAGAACAAGGCCAAGGACTTCGTCGGCAAACTGTTCAAGCAGGCGCCAGTGCTGGATACCGGTGGCCGCGCCGCTACCACCACGTTCATGACCAACCAGATCGGCGACGTGCTGGTGACCTTCGAAAACGAAGCGGAAATGATCGCTCGCGAATTCGGTCGCGATCAGTTCGAAGTGATCTACCCAAGCGTCTCCGCCGAAGCCGAGCCACCGGTGTCCGTGGTCGATAAAGTCGTCGACAAGAAAGGCTCGCGCGCTGCGGCAGATGAATATCTGAAGTACCTGTGGTCGCCGGAAGGTCAGGAAATCGCTGCAGCCAACTACCTGCGCCCACGTGACCCGGCGGTGCTGGCGAAGTACACCGACCGTTTCCCGAAAGTCGATTTCCTTTCGGTGGAGAAGACTTTTGGTGACTGGCGCACGGTGCAGAAAACCCACTTCAATGATGGTGGGGTGTTTGATCAGATTTATAGCGGGCAGTAAGGTTTGATCTGAAAAATCAAAAGGCGACCCACCAAGGTCGCCTTTTTGTTGAGCCAGAAGCCCCTCACCCCAGCCCTCTCCCAGAGGGAGAGGGAGCCGACCGAGGTGACTTCCGTCAGACATCGACCTGAAGGACCGAGTGGATTATGGTTTGGAACGATCATGGATTCACTGTCGCACCTTCAGGTCGGCGCATATCCCAAGCATCCCCCAATCAGTTCCCTCTCCCTCCGGGAGAGGGCTAGGGTGAGGGGCTTTTGTTGAATGAACAAACACATCCAGCCTTCCCCCGTAACCATCCAGAAGTCATTACACAACGTAATAACAGTTATCATCCGAAAACGTCTTCTGCCCGTCCACGTTGTCCATTAGCCTCTCCGCTTTCCAGTGCCCGACCCGAGATCTCCTATGACCACCACTCCTCACGCAATGACCCGAGGCATGGTCCTGCTGTTCGCGTTCTGCTGCGGCGCCATCGTTGCCAACATCTACTACGCACAGCCGATCATCGGCCTGATCGCGCCGGACATCGGCCTCTCCGACACCATGGCCAGTTTCATCGTCTCGCTCACCCAGATCGGTTACGCGCTGGGCCTGTTCTTTCTGGTGCCGCTGGGCGATCTGCTGGAAAACCGGCGGCTGATGATCATCACCACGCTGGTGGCGATCGCCAGTCTGCTGGGCGCGGCGTTTACCGAGCAGCCCAACGTGTTTCTGCTGATCTCGCTGCTGGTCGGCTTCAGCTCGGTGTCGGTGCAGATCCTGATTCCGCTGGCCGCGCATCTGGCGCCGGAAGAATCCCGTGGCCGCGTGGTCGGCGGCATCATGGGCGGTCTGCTGCTGGGTATTCTGCTGGCGCGACCGGTGTCGAGCGTGGTCGCCGACCACCTCGGCTGGCGTGCCATGTTCATGATCGCCGCAGCGTTGATGGCGGCAATCAGCGTGGTGCTGGCACTGACCGTACCCAAGCGCCAGCCCGATCACAGCGCCACCTATGGCCAATTGATCGGCTCGCTGTGGACACTGCTGCGCCAACAACCCGTGCTGCGTCAGCGGGCGTTTTATCAGGGTTGCATGTTTGCCACGTTCAGCCTGTTCTGGACCGCCGTGCCGCTGGAACTGGCGCGCAACCATGGCCTGTCGCAAAGCGAGATCGCCATATTCGCCCTCGTGGGCGCCATCGGTGCCATCGCCGCGCCAATCAGTGGCCGCCTCGCCGATGCCGGCCACACACGCATCGCCTCGCTGCTGGCCATGCTCTTCGCCAGCCTGAGCTTCCTCCCCGCTTTCATCCACCCGGCCTATAGCGTGATCGGCCTGGCCGTGACCGGGGTGGTCCTCGACTTCTGTGTGCAGATGAACATGGTCCTCGGCCAACGCGCGGTGTACTCGCTGGACGCGAAAAGTCGCGGCCGTTTGAACGCGCTGTACATGACCAGCATCTTCATCGGCGGCGCCTTCGGCTCGTCGGTAGCCAGCGCGGTGTACGAGCATGGCGGCTGGTTGTGGATCGTGATTGTCGGCAGCGTGTTCCCGTTGTTGGCGTTGTTGCGGTTTTTGAGTGCATCGCAAAACGCCTCTCTGGCGCAACGAAAAGTCGCGTCCTGACGCGATGTCATAGTGGGAGCGAGCCTGCTCGCGAAAGCGGTGTGTCTGCCGCAGATCAGTGCCTGACCTGACGCCTTCGCGAGCAGGCTCGCTCCCCACAATTGCGTAGACCCTCAATACCGCACCAGTTTCTCCATCGCCGCATCCGCCAGAAACGAGGAGCGGCTTTTGACGTTATGCTCGCGCACATAGCGATCAATACGCTGAATCACATAGCCAGGCAGCGTAACGTTGACCTTCTCGGTCTTGCCCAGATACGGCGAGATATCCAGCTCCAGCATGCCCCAGCCCATCCCGGCAAAATCCGGATGGCTGCGATGCGCCGCTGCCGAAGTCGGCATCGGAATCGCCTGCCCGGCCGCCGCGATCTCCTGCAGCATGAGATGCGCGACTTCCACGGCCGCGTTGTAAGCCTCTTCGAAGCTGTCCCCGGCCGTGACTGCGCCGGGAATATCGGGGATCTGAATACCGATGGCAGTGTTCTCGTCACCCCACTCGATGCAGATGGGATATTGCATTACGGATCTCCTTCATGACGGGTTGGCGGGCTGAACAACCCCGCGCGCCGCCTGATGCTTGTGACTGTCCCCAGTGGTAAATCCTTTTTCGGATGCGGGACGGCAATCGTGTTCGGGTTGTAACGATGAGTGAAAATGTGATGACTGCCGGCAACCCGATCCAACGTCCAGCCCGCCTCCTCCAGCTCCTTCATCAATAGCCTGATCTGCACCAACCGCCTCCTTGGCCTGGCCAACTAAAAATAACTCTAGAGTTATCTTTACTCAAGCACAGAATGGGACGGGGTGATGGTGGGTTGTTTTGCAAAGTATTCCTGACGCCAGTTTCGTTTATTGCGATTTTCGTTTAATTCGAATAACGTTCGCGCATCGTTTCTAGAATGTTGGAACAGTCTTATGCCCACTCCAATTCCTTCCACTACAAATTTGCCAGTTGAACGCGAAGTCAAAGCCGCGATTGAAGGCCAGCGCACCCTCACCGCTTTCCTCGCCACAGGTTTCGATACCCAGCGAATCCAGATTTTTGATGAGCAGAATGAAGCCCACAGCGTCGAGCTGCCAACGTCGGCATTGCGCTTGCTGAGCGATATCCTCGCAGCGCTGGCGGAGGGCAACGCTGTGAAGGTCGTGCCGATCCATGCCGAGCTGACCACTCAAGAAGCTGCCGATCTGCTCAACGTCTCACGTCCGCACATGATCAAACTGCTGGAGAGCGGTGAGATTTCCTACCACAAAACAGGCAAGCACCGACGTGTGCGTTTTGCCGATCTGATGGAATATAAAACCCGGCGAGACACCGCCAGCGAGCAGGCAATGACGCTTCTCGCGGAGCAGGCACAGGCGCTAAGGACAGGATACGAGTGAGGCATTCCTCTTTCACTGCTGTATACGATGCATGCGTCTTATATCCGGCCCCTTTGAGAGACTTCCTTATGTGGCTCGCGTTGTCTGGGCTGTATCGAGCTCGCTGGACTCAGGAAATACACCACGAATGGAAGCGTAACTTATTGAAGAACAGGTCCGACCTGACCCTCGAACAACTCGATCGCACATCGCAATTGATGGACCTGGCCATTCCAGATGCGTGTATCGATGGCTATGAAGACTTGGTGTCAGGTCTGACGCTGCCTGATGAGAACGACCGCCATGTTCTGGCGGCCGCTATCCGATGCGGTGCCGATGTAATAGTGACGTTCAACCTGAAAGATTTCCCCTCCTGTCACCTCGCGCCATATGGCATCGAAGCTCAGCACCCGGATGAGTTTGTGGAAAACCTTTTTCATCTTGATTCGGCTGCCGTCGTCGCTGCGGCTCAAAGCCAGCGACGGCAATTGAACACGCCCACTGTGGAGGTGGACAAATATCTTGGCTTTCTCCAGCGGCAAGGCTTGGTCGAATCGGTAAAGGCGTTAGGTAACTATCGTGCGATTCTCTGAGAATCAGACGCAAAAAAACGGCGATCCCAGGATCGCCGTTTCTCTTACTGCCCGAACTGCTTGCCCAGCCCCGGCGGTACGCCGTGGATGTTGGTGTCTTCCCACGGGCCGTTGGGGCTGACCGAGCGGCTCCAGCCGTTGTTCCAGCGGTAGTAGGTGCGCTGGCGGTAGAAGGTGTTGGTCTGGTCGTCGAGGACGTAGACGCCGAGTTTCTGGTCCCAGTGGCTGTTGCCGCCCGGTGGCGGGGCGAAGCTGGCGGAGGTGCGTGGCACCGGCTTGGCGGGTTTGGCCGGGATGGTTTTGCCGGGGGTCGGCGAGGTCGACGGGGTCGGGGTCGGTTGCGACGGCGGAATCGGCGGCAGGCTGGTGGTCGGTTCCGGGCGTTGTACCGCACATGCACTCAAGCCCAGGGCCAGTGTGAGGACTGTGATGCGGGCGATGGTGTGCATGGCGGTGCTTTCCTGTTGGGTCCGGTTACTGGTCCGGGCTGTCGATGGTCAGTTTTTGTGGCGCAGTGGTGCTGCTGGCCAAGGGGCCGCTGCGACCGATCCATTCCCCGGCAGTCGGTTGACCGGCCCGAGAGATGCGCGCAACCAGTTGGACTTCAGGGAAGTTGGACAGTTTCAACTGCGGCATCATTGCATCGGCGTCGCCCAGTTCGACGGTCACTGGCAGGTCGGCGACGGTCAGGCGTTTGGCCGCCAGCGGCGCCGGTGGGCCAGAAGTGGCGCGGGCGAAGATGAACACGCTGTCGCCCGGTTGCACCTTGCCTTTGAGTTCGCTCGCGAGATCAACGCTGACTTTCAGCAACGCAGCTTTCGGCGCCGGTGCCTCGGCAACCTGACCACCGCTGGCCTTCAGGCGTTCGGCGGCACGCTCGATGCCGCCTTGCAGCGCAGCGCGCGAGTTGTCTTCCGGCGGCAGTTGCGCGAGCAGGCGATTCCAGTAGTCGATTGCTTCTTGATACCGCTCGCCTTCGAACGCGGCGATACCGAGCAGGCCGAGGCTGGTGACTTCTTTCGGGTCGGCCTTCAGCGCTTCGTCGGTCAGTGCCTGAATCTTCTCTGACCATTTCTTACCGTCGGCGAAATACTGCGCCTGCGCCCACTGGCCAAGCAGTTCCGGCTGGCGACCGGCGAGGTTGGCGGCGCGTTCGAACATCTTCGCCGCGTCCGCCGGGCGATCTTGAGCCATGTAGGTACGGCCAAGGAAATACAGGCCTTCAGCGGAATCCGGTTGTGCGGCGACCGCACGCTCCAGACGCTGGGTCATCTCTTCCATCGACTGTGGTGCCTGGGCGAATTCGCGGGTCAGTTCGACTTTGTCGGCGGCGCCGAAATGCAGGTACAGACCAAGGCCCAGCACCGGCACCAACACGGCGGCCAGCAGCGGCAACGGCTTGCCAAGGCGCGAGACACGCGGTGCGGTGACGCCTTCGGTGTCGGCGAGCAATTCACGTGCAGCTTCCGCGCGGCCACTGTCCAGTTGCGCGGCATCGAGCACGCCTTCGGCCTGCTGCGCTTGCAGTTCGGCAACCCGCTCCTGATACAGCGCGACGTTCAGCGCGGTGCGATCTTCTTCACGCTGGGCGCGGCGTTCGCGCAGCACCGGGATCAGCAGAAAACTCAGGGCGACCAGAAGCAACAGCCCTGCGGCGAGCCAGAAATCAATCATTCTTGGTTTTTATCCAACAGTTGGTCGAGGCGCTGACGTTCTTCGGCAGACAGCGATGACGGGGTTTCGGCACGTTGCCCGCGACGCCTGCGCACGATCAGCACGATCACTACGAAACCGCCGAGCAGCAGCCCGGCCGGGCCGAACCACAACAGCGCGGTCTTCGCATTGAGCGCCGGTTTGTAGCGGACGAAATCACCGTAACGATCGACCATGAAGTCGATGATCTGCTGATTGTCCTTGCCCTCGCCGAGCATGCGGAAAATCTCTTTGCGCAGGTCGGCGGCGATCGGCGCGTTGGAGTCGGCGATATCCTGGTTCTGGCACTTGGGGCAGCGCAGTTCCTTGGTCAGCTCGCGGAAACGCTCGCGGTCGCCCTCGTTGGCGAACTCGTAGGTGTCGATGGCCGCTTGGGCGACACCGGCCAGGCTCAAGCCCAACAGCACTGCTGCGAGAAAACGCTTCATGGCGTGGCCTCATCGACCAGCGCCTGATACTTGGCCGCGAGTTTCTCGCGCCAGACCTGCTCGTCGATTACCCCGACGAACTTGTCGCGGATGACGCCCTTGGCGTCGATGAAGAAGGTTTCCGGCGCGCCGTAGACACCGAGGTTGAGGCCCAGCGAGCCTTCGTCATCACGAATATCCAGCGCGTATGGATTGTGGAACTCGGCCAGCCATTTCAAGGCATCGGCGTTGGTGTCCTTGTAGTTGATGCCGTAGATCACCACGCCGCGCTCGGCGAGTTTGTTCAGTACCGGGTGCTCGACCCGGCAGGAAATGCACCAGGTGCCCCAGACATTGACCAGCGCCGGTTTGCCGAGGATGTCGGCCTTGGTCAGCGTCTTGTCACCCTGCACACTCGGCAGGGAAAACTCCGGGAATGGCTTGTTGATCATCGCCGACGGCAACTCCGCCGGATCGAGATACAGGCCACGATAAAGAAACACCGCCACCAGCAGAAAAATCGCCAGCGGCAATAACATCAACCAACGCCTCATGCCGCCGCTCCCGTCATGCCCAGCGCTTCGCGCACTTTGCTTTTCACCTTGACCCGATAACGCCGATCCAGCGCCGCCAGCAAACCACCCAATCCGGTGAGCAAGCCGCCGAACCAGATCCAGCGCACAAACGGTTTGACGTGTACGCGCACGGCCCAGGCGCCGTTATCCAGCGGCTCGCCGAGGGCGACGTAGAGATCGCGGGTGAAACCGGCATCGATGCCAGCTTCGGTCATCACCGAATTCTGCACCGTGTACAGACGTTTTTCCGGGTGCAGCACGCTGATTTCCTGGCCGTCGCGAATGACGCGGATGGTGCCTTTGTCCGAGGTAAAGTTCGGCCCCTCGAAATGTTTGGCGCCTTCGAAGACGAACTGATAGCCGGCCAGGTCCATCGCCTCGCCCGGCGCCAGGCGCAGGTCACGCTCGGCACTGTTCTGGCTCGACAACACCACACCCAGCGCGCACACAGCGATGCCGAGGTGGGCGATCTGCATGCCCCAATAGCTGCGGGTCAGCGTCGGCAAGCCTTTGATCAGGCCTTTGTGGCGGGTCTTGTCGAGCAGATCGCGCACGCCGGCAAGCAGCACCCACGCGGCCAGCAGGAACGTCGCGATCACCGCCCAGTTGAAGTCGCCATAGGCCACGCCGGCCACCACGGCCAGTGCGACGCTGCCGAGCAGCACCGGGGTGAGCATGCTCGCCAGCCATTTCACCGGCGTGTCCTTCCAGCGCACGATCACACCGACCGCCATGACCAGCATCAGCAACGCCATCAACGGAATGAACAGCGCATTGAAATACGGCGGGCCGACCGACAGCTTGGCACCGCTGATGGCATCGAGAATCAGTGGATACAAGGTGCCGAGGAGGATCATCGACGCCGCGACGACCAACACCAGATTGTTGCCCAGCAGCAAGGTTTCACGTGACCACAGATTGAAGCCGACCTGACTTTTCACCACTGGCGCGCGCAGGGCGAAAAGGGTCAGCGAACCGCCCACCACGAACAGCAGGAAAATCAGAATGAACACGCCGCGCTCGGGGTCCGAGGCAAACGCGTGCACCGAGGTCAGTACGCCCGAGCGGACGAGGAAGGTGCCGAGCAGGCTCAACGAGAACGCGGCAATCGCCAGCAACACCGTCCAGCTCTTGAACACGCCGCGTTTTTCGGTGACCGCCAGCGAGTGGATCAACGCAGTGCCGACCAGCCATGGCATGAACGAGGCGTTTTCCACCGGGTCCCAGAACCACCAGCCGCCCCAGCCGAGTTCGTAATACGCCCACCACGAACCAAGGGTGATGCCGATGCCGAGGAACGCCCAGGCGACGATCGTCCATGGACGCGACCAACGCGCCCATGCGGCATCGAGACGACCGCCGAGCAGCGCGGCGATGGCGAATGCGAAGGCCACGGAGAAACCGACATAACCCATGTACAACATCGGCGGATGCACGATCAAACCGATGTCCTGCAGCAACGGATTGAGGTCGCGGCCATCGGCGGGAATCTGCGGCAGGATCCGCGAGAACGGGTTCGAGGTAAGAATCAGGAACAGCAGGAAACCGGTGCTGATCATTCCCATCACCGCCAGCACGCGAGCGAGCATGACTTGCGGCAACTGCCGGGAAAACACCGACACGGCGAACGTCCAGCCGCCGAGGATCAATGCCCACAGCAACAGCGAGCCTTCATGGGCGCCCCACACCGCACTGAATTTGTAGTACCACGGCAGCGCGCTGTTGGAGTTCATCGCCACATAGCCGACGGAGAAATCGTCGGTCATGAACGCGTAGGTCAGGCAGCCAAAGGCAAACAGCAGAAAGGCAAACTGACCCCACGCTGCCGGTTGCGCCAGGCTCATCCACAAACGGTCGCCGCGCCAAGCGCCGAGCATCGGCACCACCGCTTGGACCAGCGCAAAACACAGGGCGAGAATCATCGCCAGATGGCCCAGTTCAGGAATAAACAATGCGGCTGCCATCGATCAACCCTCCTTCACAGGCGTCGGCGCGGATTGACCGCTGTCCTTTAGCGCTTTGGTCACTTCCGGCGGCATGTACTTCTCATCGTGCTTGGCCAGCACTTCATCGGCAATCACCACGCCGTCGGCGTTGAGCTTGCCGAGGGCGACGATACCCTGCCCTTCGCGGAACAGATCCGGGAGGATGCCGCGATAAGCGATGGTCACGGACTTGTTGAAATCGGTGACGACGAACTTGACGTCCAGCGAATCCTTGGATCGTTGCAGCGAACCGGCCTCGACCATGCCGCCGGCGCGGATGCGCGTGTCCTGCGGCGCTTCACCGTTGGCGATCTGCGTCGGCGTGTAAAACAGATTGATATTTTCCTGCAGCGCGCTCAGGGCCAGGCCGACAGCGGCGCCGACCCCGACCAGGATGGCCAGAATGATGATCAGACGTTTTTTGCGCAGCGCATTCACTGGCCGTTCTCCCGGCGCAGACGACGCGCCTCTTGTTGCAGATAACGCTTGCGCGCCGCAATCGGCGCCACCACGTTGAGGGCCAGCACCGCCAGACAGATGCCGTAGGCCGACCAGACATACAGGCCGTGATGGCCCATGGCGAGGAAGTCGCCGAATGAAGCAAAACTCATCGTGCCGCCTCCAGACTCTGCTGCACTTCGGTTTTCACCCAACTGGCGCGGGCTTCGCGCTTGAGCACTTCAAGGCGCATGCGCAGCAACAGCACAGCGCCGAAGAAGCAGTAGAAGCCCAGCACCGTCAGCAGCAGCGGCAGCCACATTTCCGCCGGCATCGCCGGCTTTTCCGTGAGGGTGAACGTCGCGCCCTGATGCAGGGTGTTCCACCACTCCACCGAGTATTTGATGATTGGAATGTTGATCACCCCAACGATCGCCAGCACCGCGCAGGCCTTGGCGGCGCTGTCGCGGTTGCTGATGGCATTGCCCAGCGCGATCACGCCGAAATACAGGAACAGCAGAATCAGCATCGAAGTCAGGCGTGCATCCCAAACCCACCACGAGCCCCAGGTCGGCTTGCCCCAGATAGCACCGGTGACCAGCGCCACCGCAGTCATCCACGCACCGATCGGTGCAGCACATTGCAGAGCGACGTCGGCCAGTTTCATCTTCCACACCAGCCCGACCACGCCGCACACCGCGAGCATCACGTAGATCGACTGGGCGAGCATCGCGGCAGGCACGTGAATGTAGATGATGCGGAAGCTGTTGCCTTGCTGATAATCCGGCGGCGCGAACGCCAGCCCCCAGACCACACCAACGCCGATCAGCAGCAACGCTGCGATGCTCAACCACGGCAGGAACTTGCCGCTGATGCCGTAGAACCACTTGGGCGAGCCGAGCTTGTGAAACCAGGTCCAGTTCATACTGTTTCCATCACGGTTGCCGCTCATCATCGCGAGCTGGCAGAGGGTCATGCCTTTCTTCTGGAAGAAGTGGTCAATTTTTGACCAGGCCTCATTATTATTCGCCGACGCTGATCTTCAGGCCAGCGGCTATTGCAAAGGGTGTCAGGGTGATCGCCAGCGCTGTGAGGCTGGCCATCCACAACAGGTATCCGGTCGCCGGCATGCCTTGCAGCGCGGCCTGCAACGCGCCGCTGCCAAGGATCAACACCGGGATGTACAACGGCAGAATCAGCAGCGCCAGCAACAGACCGCCGCGCTTGAGGCCGACCGTCAGCGCCGCGCCAACTGCGCCGAGCAGGCTCAGCACCGGCGTGCCCAGCAGCAACGACAGCAGCAGGACCGGCAGACAGGCGGCCGGCAAACCGAGCATCAACGCCAGCAATGGCGACAGCAGGACCAGTGCCAGACCGGAGAACAGCCAGTGTGCCAGCACCTTGGCCAGGACCAATAGCGGCAGCGGGTGCGACGAAAGGACCCACTGCTCCAGCGAGCCATCTTCGAAATCACTGCGAAACAATCCGTCCAGCGACAGCAGGACCGACAACAACGCCGCCACCCAGACTAACCCCGGGGACAGGTTTTGCAAGACTTGAGTTTCCGGGCCGACGGCCAGCGGGAACAGTGCAATGACGATGGCGAAGAAAATCAGCGGGTTGGCCAGCTCCGCCGGGCGGCGGAACAGCAGGCGCGATTCGCGGGCAAGCAGCAGGCCGAAGACACTCATACCGCCCATTTCCCCAGATCGATGTCGCGATAACCGGCCGGCATGCGGCTCAGCGTATGGTGCGTGGTCAGGATCACGAGACCGCCGCGCTCGCAATGCCCGGCCAGATGTTCTTCCAGTTGCGCGACGCCCTGCTTGTCCAGCGCCGTGAAAGGTTCGTCGAGAATCCACAACGGCGGGCTGTCCAGATACAACCGCGCCAGCGCTACGCGGCGCTGTTGACCGGCGGAAAGACTGTGGCAGGGAACGTCTTCGAAACCGCGCAATCCTACCGCTGCCAGTGCCTGCCAGATCGCCTCGCGCTCGGCGGGATGATGCAGGGCGCAGAGCCACGACAGGTTTTCTTCGGGAGTGAGCAGATCCTTGATCCCGGCGGCGTGACCGATCCACAACAGATTGCGCGCCAGTTCGCTGCGTTGCTCGGCCAGCGGTAGCCCGTTGAGCAGCACCTGGCCATCGGTGGGTTGCATCAAACCGGCGAGCAGACGTAAAAGACTGGTCTTGCCGCTGCCGTTGGGACCGCTGATCTGCACCATGTCACCGCTGACCAGGCGCAATTCGAGGTGTTCGAACAGCAGCCGCAGATCGCGTTCACACGCCAGGGCAACGGTTTGCAGGACAGGACTGGTCAAGGGATCACGGGCCTTATACGGTTCAAGTCGGCTCTGGCGCGGCCGTTAAAGAGAAGCAGCATAGATGCTTTGATCGCTCGATCTGGCGAGCTGGATCAAACAATTGCTAGGTTTTTTGAACGAAGCGCACGACGCGCGGCATTATACATGCCGTGCCTTACTCTCAAGAGTGCAATTTCCTCAGGTTGTGTCCGCGTATGACAGGCGAAATGAACATCCTCCCGCTGCCGCCCACCGTGCCGGCGAGCGCTCGCCCGCAGATGGGTGAACTGCTCAAGCTGCTGACGCCGGTCGAGGGCTTGATAGGCGCGGGGCAAAGCGCCAAGGCCGAGGTGTTGTCGCTCAAGCAGGCCGATCAGACCTTTGAATTGCTGCTCAAAGTGACCCTCGACAGCGGTCGCCAGACCACCGTGCAGGCCAGCAGCAATCTGCCGTTGCCACAGGGCACCAACCTGGCGATCACCCAGCCATCGGCCGGGAATCTGGCGATCACCGTGCAGCAAGCGATTGCCAGCAGCGTCGCCACCCTCACCCGCATCGACACCGCGCAGCTGCCGGCCGGCACCCTGCTGCAAGGCAAAGTCGTGACCTCGCAGGCTCTGCCGCAAACCCCAGGACAAGCGGCGGTGTTCCGTTCGATGGTGACCCTGCTCAACACTGCGTTGAGCGGCAGCACATTGACCGTCGACAGTCCGCAACCGCTGCGCATCGGCACCTTGTTGTCGGCGCAGGTGCAGGACGCGCAAACCCTCAAATTCGTGCCGTTGAGCAGCCGTCAGGAGCAACTGGCGGTCAGTCAGCAATTGCTCGGTCAGCAAAGTCGTCAGGGCTCGCTCGATGGTTTGCTGAAATTGCTGCAGAATCTGCCGCCGGCCACCGATCAGACCTCGGCCGATCTGCGCGCAGTGGTCGACAAGCTGCTCGCCAGCCTGCCGGACGTGCAGCAAATGAGCACGGCCAAAGGCGTGGCACTCGCCCTGGCCAACAGCGGCGCGTTCCTCGAAGCCAAATTGCTCGGCGGACAAAACCCGGCGCTTGCCCCGGACATGAAGGCCGACCTGCTCAAGCTGATCGCGCAACTGACCCCCGGCCTGCCGAGCAACACCAATTTCAACGCGATCATCGCCGCCAACACCCTGGCGCAGGCCTTGCCGAGTTTCGTTCGAAATGCCTTGGGCACCCTCGGTCAGGTCAGCGCCAAACCGGTGCCGAGCAGCTTTCCGTTACCCGAACGGCTGCTGGCGAAACTGGAAGGCGAAGGCGATCTCGAACAGCTGCTGCGCCTCGCCGCCGCTGCGGTGTCGCGCCTGCAAAGCCATCAGTTGTCGAGCCTGGAACAGACTGGCGTCACCGACGATGGCCGCCTGCTCAGCACCTGGCAGCTGGAAATCCCCATGCGCAATTTGCAGGACATCGTGCCGCTGCAGGTCAAGTTTCAGCGTGAAGAAGCGCCGGAGCGCGAACCGCAACCCCACGAACGCCGCGACGAGCGTGAAGCCAAACAGCAACTGTGGCGGGTCGATCTGGCCTTCGATCTGGAACCCCTCGGACCGATGCAGATTCAGGCGCAACTGATTGCTGGCAGCCTGTCCAGTCAGCTGTGGGCCGAGCGGCCGTACACCGCCGACCTGATCGAAAGCAATCTGTTTGCGCTGCGCCAGCGCTTGCTCGATTCCGGGCTCAACGTCGGCGACCTCGACTGCCACCACGGCACCCCGCCGCAAGGCAACCAAACCCGCCTCGAACACCGCTGGGTCGACGAAACCGCATGAACGATTCCACTGCCCCACGCCAGGCCATCGCCCTCAAATACGACGGCAACCACGCCCCGACCCTCACCGCCAAGGGCGACGATGAACTGGCCGAAGAAATCCTGCGCATCGCCCGCGATTACGAAGTGCCGATCTACGAAAACGCCGAACTGGTACGCCTGCTGGCGCGGATGGAACTGGGCGACAGCATCCCCGAAGAGCTCTACCGCACGATCGCCGAGATCATCGCGTTTGCGTGGAATCTGAAGGGCAAATTCCCCGAGGGACAAGACCCGAACGCGCCGATGGTCGAGAAAGATGTGACCCTGCGCGGCGATGATTATTAAGCCTTAAAAGCAAAAGATCGCAGCCTTCGGCAGCTTCTACAGGGAAATGCGAATCCAATGTAGGAGCTGCCGAAGGCTGCGATCTTTTGATCTTGCTTCTAGTTCTTGTGAAGCTTGCGCATCAACTCCGCCTCAGCCTGGGTCAAGCCGCACGACTGAGTCAGTTCATCGACGCTCGCGCCCATGCCCACCAGTTTCGCCGCCTGGGCGAATGACAGGCTCGACGGGTCGCGTTGTTCCAGTGCAACGATCTTGTCCGGCAACGGGCTCACCACCGCGCGCAACTCGTGCAGGGCTTCGCCCATGCGCACGTTGCCGTTCTGGTAATCGTCGACGCGTTTGGCCAGTTCCTTGATGCGCTGATCACGCAGCGCATCGCCCTGGGCCTGCTGCGCAGCGATCACCCGCTGCGCCTTGATGTACGAGACGAACATCGCCAGCGTGCCGGCCCAGAACAGGAACAGAACAATTACCGCAACCTCGAGAATCAAATCAGATGCTCTCCAGTTCCGACCATTCTTCTTCGCTCATCATCTTGTCCAGCTCGACCAGAATCAGCAGCTCGTTGTTCTTGTTGCACACGCCCTGGATGAACTTGGCCGACTCTTCGTTACCGACGTTCGGTGCGGTTTCGATTTCCGACTGACGCAGGTAAACCACTTCGGCGACGCTGTCGACCATGATGCCGACGACTTGCTTGTCGGCTTCGATGATGACGATACGGGTGTTGTCGCTGATCTCGCCGCTGTGCAGGCCGAAGCGCTGACGGGTGTCGATCACGGTGACCACGTTGCCGCGCAGGTTGATGATGCCCAGCACATAGCTCGGCGCACCCGGTACCGGGGCGATCTCGGTGTAGCGCAGCACTTCCTGCACGCGCATCACGTTGATGCCGTAGGTTTCGTTATCCAGTTTGAAGGTCACCCATTGCAGGATCGGATCTTCAGAACCTTTTGCATTCGACGCCTGACTACTCATACCCTGACCCCTCGAAAAAACCGCCCTGGGCGGTGTGTGTTCTGTGTGATGGCATTGAAAAATGCCATCGCCTGATTGTTATGTCGGCTGCTATGTCGGTTTATGTAGCGGCTTGTTGCCGCTCAAGTGCTTTGCCCCGCCGCTGGCGATCAGCTCGGCCAGCGCGGATACGTCAAGCAATGCACACATGTGCTCGATCACCGTGCCGGCGAGCCATGGCCGCTGACCCCGGTGACTTCTCCATTTGATTTCATTCGGGTCCAGGCGCAACGAGCGACTGACCTGATGCACCGCCAGCCCCCACTCGTAACCCTGAACCGAAATCACGTATTGCAGGCCCTGCCGGAAGTCATCGCGGTAACGATCCGGCATGACCCAGCGCGCGGTGTCCAGGACCTTCAGGTTGCCGGCCTGGCTCGGCAGAATTCCGAGGAACCACTCCGGCTGACCGAACAGCGGCGTCAGCTCATGGCCGGCCAGCGAATAGATCGACCCCAGGCACACCAGCGGCACGGCCAGCGTCAGCCCGGCGACATCGAACAACAGACATTCGAAGGCCTCAGCAGCCCAGGCCGGACGGCCATCGGGTTCAACCGGTGGCGGCGGGTTGTTCGGTGGCAGGTGCACTTCGACCAGCGGCGGAATCAGCACCTGCGGCTCTGCCACTGGCGGCGCCGGTTCTGGCTCCGGCTCGGGTTCTGATTCTGGTTCCGGAACGGTCAATAACTGTGTTTGCAGCAGCGGCGCCAGCGTCGACAGCGGCGCGCGCGGTTCGTCGATCAGCGCCACCGGGGCCTTGGCTACAGGTGCAACAGCCGGGGCGGCAATTGGAGCGACAGACTTCTGCGCGTCGCGAGCCTGCTCTTCGAGCACCGCCGCCTGGAACTCGTCCATGGCCTCGGCGCTTTCCATCACTTGAGGCTGCGCCTGTTCGACGACTGGCGGCTGCGCTTCGACTGGTGGCGGCACGTCTTCGGGCAGGTCCAGCAGCAGGTCTTCCAGGTAGGACTGCAAGGCCTGTTGCGGGCGTGAAGTCAGCTTAACCGGCCGGTTCATGCGCGCCCCCCTGTAGGAGCTGCCGAAGGCTGCGATCTTTTGATCTTTTCAGGAGCACTGGCAGGCCAGATCAACAGATCGCAGCCTTCGGCAGCTCCTACAGGAATAAAGATCATGTTCAGGCCACCTGCGGAACAAGTTGCTGCGCGAGCAGGTGCTTGAGCAGCGCGCGGTAGGCCAGCACGCCACGGCTCTTGCCGTCGAATTGCGAAGGCGTGACACCGGCGCGACTCGCATCGCGCAGGCGGGTATCGACCGGGATGTAGCCGTGCCAGATATCGTCGGGGAATTTGTCGCGCAGCACGCGCAGGGTGCCCATCGACGCCTGCGTGCGGCGGTCGAACAGGGTCGGCACGATGCTGAACGGCAGTGGCTGTTTGCGCGAACGATTGATCATCGCCAGGGTGTTGACCATGCGCTCCAGACCTTTCACGGCCAAGTGCTCGGTCTGCACCGGGATCACCAGTTGCTGGCTCGCCGCAAGGGCGTTGACCATCAGCACGCCGAGCAACGGCGGGCTGTCGATGATCGCGTAATCGAAGTCCTGCCACAGCTGCGCCAGACTCTTGGCGATCACCAGACCCAGGCCACTCTGCCCCGGCGACTGCCGCTCAAGGGTGGCCAGCGCAGTGCTCGACGGCAGCAGGGAAATGCGTTCGTCGCTGGTCGACAGCAGCAACTGCCCCGGCAGGCCTTGCGGCACGCTGCCCTTGTGCAGGAACAGGTCGTAGTTGCTGTGTTCCAGGTTGTCGGGGTCGTAACCGAAATAGCTGGTCATCGAGCCGTGCGGGTCGAGATCGACCACAACCACGCGCTTGCCCGCCTCGGCCAGCAACCCGGCTAAAGCGATGGAGGATGTGGTTTTACCGACACCACCCTTTTGATTGGCGACTGCCCAGACTCTCATTCAGTTCGTTCCTCCCGGCCAGGTTGATTGACCGAGACATGCTTCAGCGTGTTAATGCGGGCGACGGAGAATTGACGGCACTCTCGCGTCCCGGCGTCTTGACCGGGGTCGGTGCAGTTTGTGTGCCAGCGCGCTTCAGTGCCGCGTCCGGTTGCGCATTGGCGGTTCCGGTACCGGTGAGGCTGCGGCGTACATCGAGGTTGCGCGACACCACCAGCACCACGCGACGGTTCTTCGCCCGGCCTTCGACCGTGGCGTTGTTGGCCACTGGCTGGAATTCGCCGTAGCCCACCGACGCCAGACGCCCAGGGTTGACACCCTGCATGGCGAGCATGCGCACGATGCTCGCCGAGCGTGCCGAGGACAGCTCCCAGTTGGTCGGGTACTGCGCGGTGCGGATCGGTTGATCGTCGGTAAAGCCTTCAACGTGGATCGGGTTGTCGAACGGTTTCAGGATCGCTGCGACCTTGTCGATGATGTTGAAGGCGATGTCGCTCGGCATTGCGTCGCCGCTGCCGAACAACAGGCTGGAGTTGAGTTCGATCTCGACCCACAGCTCGTTGCCGCGCACGGTCATCTGGTTGGAGCTGATCAAGTCACCGAACGCGGCGCTGATGTCATCGGCGATGCTTTTCAGCGGATCGCTGGCCCCGGCTATACCGGCGTCGACCTGCTCGGCATCCTTGACCAGCGGCTTGGCCGGGGTCACGGTCTTCGGCCGCTCGTCGCCGATCGGAATCGGTTTGAGCGAGCGATCGGAATCGGTGAACACGCCGATCAGCGCTTCGGAGATGACTTTGTACTTGCCTTCGTTGATCGACGAGATCGAGTACATCACCACGAAAAACGCGAACAGCAAAGTGATGAAATCCGCGTAGGACACGAGCCAGCGCTCGTGATTAACGTGTTCTTCCTGATGCCTGCGACGAGCCATGATCCATATCCCCCATCAATCCATGAAGCCCTGAAGCTTCAGCTCGATAGAGCGCGGGTTTTCACCTTCGGCGATCGACAGAATTCCTTCCAGCAACATTTCGCGATAACGCGACTGCCGCAACGCGATGGACTTGAGCTTGGCGGCCACCGGCAAGAGGATCAGGTTGGCACTGGCCACGCCGTAGATCGTCGCGACGAAAGCCACCGCGATGCCGTTACCCAGTTGCGACGGATCGGCGAGGTTGCCCATCACATGGATGAGGCCCATCACCGCACCGATGATGCCGATGGTCGGCGCGTAGCCGCCCATGCTTTCGAAGACCTTGGCTGCTTCGATATCACGGGATTCCTGGGTGTAGAAATCCACTTCGAGAATGCTCCGGATCGCTTCCGGCTCGGCGCCATCGACCAGCAGTTGCAGGCCCTTGCGCGAGTAGCTGTCGGGTTCGGCGTCGGCCACGCCTTCGAGACCGAGCAAGCCTTCCTTGCGCGCCGTCAGGCTCCAATTGACCACGCGGTCGATGCCGCCGGCCAGGTCGACACGCGGCGGGAAGAAGATCCAGGCGAGAATCTGCATCGCGCGCTTGAACGCGCTCATCGGCGATTGCAGCAGCGCGGCGCCGACGGTGCCGCCCAGCACGATCAGCGCCGCAGGGCCGTTGGCCAGCGCGCCGAGGTGACCGCCTTCAAGGTAGTTGCCGCCGATGATGGCGACGAACGCCATGATGAGGCCGATAAGGCTGAGAACATCCATCAGATACACGCCTCGACGATGTGCTTGCCGATATCGTCCAGACCGTACACGGCGTCAGCCAGATCGGCTTTGACGATGGCCATCGGCATGCCGTAGATCACGCAGCTTGCCTCATCTTGCGCCCACACCGAGCTGCCGCCCTGCTTGAGCAGACGCGCGCCTTCGCGACCGTCGGCGCCCATGCCGGTGAGGACCACTGCCAGAACTTTGTCGCCGTAGGATTTCGCCGCCGAACCGAAGGTAATGTCCACGCACGGCTTGTAGTTCAGACGCTCGTCACCCGGCAGAATCTTCACCGCGCCACGGCCGTCGATCATCATTTGCTTGCCACCCGGCGCCAGCAGCGCCAGGCCCGGACGCAGGATGTCGCCATCCTCGGCTTCCTTGACGCTGATGCGGCAGAGCTTGTCGAGACGTTCGGCAAAGGCCTTGGTGAACGCTGCCGGCATGTGCTGGATCAGCACGATCGGCGCCGGGAAGTTTGCCGGCAGTTGCGTCAGTACACGTTGCAGCGCAACCGGGCCGCCCGTCGAGGTGCCGATGGCAACCAGTTTGTAGGCTTTGCGTTTCGGGGCCGACGACGAAGCGCTGGCAGCGGATGCACGAGCAGGCGCTGGCGCCGGACGCGCCGGCACAGGGCTGCTGTGGCTGCTGTAGCTCGACGCTGCCGGGGCAGGCGTCGGCGCTGGCGCAGCGGCGGGGGCCGGCGCGCTGTAGGCACTGAAACGACGATTGCTGCGCGAAATGCTGTGGACTTTTTCGCACAGCAACTGCTTGACCTTCTCGGGGTTGCGCGAGATGTCTTCGAAATTCTTCGGCAGGAAATCCACCGCGCCGGCGTCCAGCGCATCCAGGGTCACCCGGGCGCCTTCGTGCGTCAGCGAGGAGAACATCAACACCGGGGTCGGGCAGCGCTGCATGATGTGCCGCACCGCCGTGATGCCGTCCATCATCGGCATCTCGTAGTCCATGGTGATCACGTCAGGCTTGAGGGCCATGGCCTGATCGATCGCCTCTTTACCGTTGGTGGCCGTGCCGACCACCTGGATGCTCGGATCCGCCGAAAGAATTTCCGAGACGCGGCGGCGGAAAAAACCCGAATCGTCCACCACCAGGACTTTGACTGCCATAAACACTCCATTAGGTGCAGCGGCGCGTCATCGCGCCGCCGTCCCGGATTCAAATACGCTTTGTGGCGTAACGCTTGAGCATGCTTGGAACATCGAGAATCAGCGCAATGCGGCCGTCACCGGTGATGGTGGCGCCGGACATGCCCGGAGTGCCCTGGAGCATTTTGCCCAATGGCTTGATGACCACTTCTTCCTGGCCGACCAGTTGATCGACGACGAAGCCGATCCGCTGAGTGCCCACCGAAAGAATCACCACATGGCCTTCGCGCTGCTCTTCGTGAGCGGCGGAGCTGACCAGCCAGCGCTTGAGGTAGAACAATGGCAGCGCCTTGTCGCGCACGATCACCACTTCCTGACCGTCGACGACATTGGTGGTCGACAGGTCGAGGTGGAAGATTTCGTTGACGTTGACCAGCGGGAACGCGAACGCCTGATTGCCGAGCATGACCATCAGCGTCGGCATGATCGCCAGCGTCAGCGGCACCTTGATGACGATCTTCGAGCCCTGGCCCTTGGTCGAGTAGATGTTGATCGAACCATTGAGCTGGGAAATCTTGGTCTTCACCACGTCCATGCCGACACCACGGCCGGACACGTCGGAGATCTCGGTCTTGGTCGAGAAACCCGGGGCGAAAATCAGGTTGTAGCACTCGGTATCGCTCAGGCGATCGGCTGCGTCCTTGTCCATCACACCGCGTTTTACCGCGATCGAACGCAGGACGTTCGGGTCCATGCCTTTGCCGTCGTCGGAGATCGACAGGAGGATGTGGTCGCCTTCCTGCTCGGCCGCCAGCACCACGCGACCGCCACGGGCCTTGCCCGACGCTTCACGTTCTTCCGGCGACTCGATGCCGTGGTCGACAGCGTTGCGCACCAAGTGGACCAGCGGGTCGGCCAGAGCCTCAACAAGGTTTTTGTCGAGGTCGGTTTCTTCACCCACCAGTTCCAGGTTGATCTCTTTCTTCAGTTGCCGCGCGAGGTCGCGAACCAGACGCGGGAAGCGCCCGAAGACCTTCTTGATCGGCTGCATGCGCGTCTTCATCACGGCGGTCTGCAGGTCAGCGGTGACCACGTCGAGGTTCGACACGGCCTTGGACATGGCTTCGTCGCCGCTGTTGAGACCCAGGCGCACCAGACGGTTACGCACCAGCACCAGCTCGCCGACCATGTTCATGATCTCGTCGAGCCGCGCGGTGTCGACGCGCACGGTGGTTTCTGCTTCGCTGGCGGGTTTTTCTGCCGGTGCAGCGGCTGGCGCGCGGGCCGGAGCCGGAGCAGCAGCGGCGGCCGGTTTCGGCGCCTCGGCTTTCGGTTCAGGCTTGGCCGCAGGCTTCGGCGCAGCAGCGGCAGCCGGAGTTTTCGCGGCTGGCGTGGCGACGCTTGATGCGGAGCCGGCAGTCGCCGCGGCGGCGTCAAACTTGCCTTTGCCGTGCAATTCGTCGAGCAGCGATTCGAATTCGTGATCGCTGATCAGGTCGCTACCGGCCGCAGCGGCGGCCGGTGCAGCAGGGGCTGCCGGCGCTGAAGCAATCGCCGATTCCAGCGCGTCAACGGCGAAGTTGCCCTTGCCGTGCAACTGATCGAGCAGCGCTTCGAATTCGTCGTCGGTGATGTCCGAGCTGTCGCCCGCAGCAGGCGCGGCCGGAGCCGCTGCTGCTGGCGCCGGAGCGACTGCATCGACAGCGAACTGGCCTTTGCCGTGCAGTTGATCGAGCAGCGATTCAAATTCGGCGTCGGTGATTTCATCGCTGGCCGCCGTGTCGGCAACCGGCGCGGATGCCACAGGAGCGGCCGGGGCCTCGGCTTGCGCCTTGACGGCATTCAGCGAGTCCAGCAGTTGTTCGAATTCGTTGTCGGTAATGTCTTCCGATGCGCTTTCGGCGACCGGCTCTTCGACCACTTCCACCGGTGCGGCCACGGCTTCATCCGCCGATTGCGGCTCGGCCAGACGCGCCAGCGCGGCCAGCAGTTCCGGGGTGGCGGCGGTGATCGGTGCGCGCTCACGGACTTCGCTGAACATGCTGTTCACCGCGTCCAGTGCTTCGAGCACAACGTCCATCAGTTCTGCATCAACGCGACGCTCACCCTTACGGAGGATGTCGAACACGTTTTCGGCGATGTGACAGCACTCCACCAGCTCATTGAGCTGAAGGAAGCCGGCGCCCCCTTTTACAGTGTGGAAACCGCGAAAAATTGCATTGAGCAGATCTGCATCATCCGGGCGGCTTTCCAGCTCGACCAGTTGTTCGGACAGTTGCTCAAGAATCTCGCCGGCCTCAACCAGGAAATCCTGAAGGATCTCTTCATCGGCGCCGAAGCTCATTAATGGGGTGCTCCTAACAGGTCTAAAAACCTAACTTCAAAATCCAAGGCTGGATAGCAAATCGTCCACATCGTCCTGACCGGACACAACGTCTTCTCGTTTATCGGCATGAATCTGCGGACCTTCACCCTGCGAGAGATGTTTTTGTGGATCTTTTTCGGCGAGCATTGCGGCGCGGTCATGTTCGATGCCCGCGAAGCGGTCGACCTGACTGGCCATGAGCACGAGTTTGAGCAGATTGCTTTCGACTTCGGTGACCAGTTGGGTCACGCGCTTGATCACCTGACCGGTGAGGTCCTGGTAATCCTGAGCCAGCAGGATGTCGTTGAGGTTGCTCGACACCGCACGGTTGTCCGTGCTGCTGCGTGACAGAAAACCGTCGACCCGGCGCGCCAGTTCGCGGAACTCTTCAGCCCCGACCTCGCGACGCATGAAGCGACCCCAATCGGCACTCAACGTCTGCGCTTCATCAGCCAGACTGTTGACCACCGGCGTGGCGCTTTCCACCAGATCCATGGTGCGGTTGGCCGCGGCTTCCGTCAGCTTGACCACGTAGCCCAGGCGTTCGGTCGCGTCGGTGATTTGCGACACTTCCTCGGCCTGCGGCATGTGCGGATCGATCTGGAAATTGACGATCGCACTGTGCAGTTCACGTGTGAGCTTGCCCACTTCCTGATACAGGCCGCGGTCACGGGTCTGATTGAGCTCATGGATCAGTTGCACCGCGTCGCCGAACCTGCCTTTTTCAAGGCTTTCGACCAGTTCGACCGCGTGTTTTTTCAGGGTCGATTCGAAATCGCCCTGTGAAGATTCGTTATGCTCCATAGCTCCCCCGCGCATTCATCAGCCGATGCGTTCGAAAATCTTCTCGATTTTGTCTTTCAACGCTTGAGCCGTGAAAGGTTTGACCACGTAACCGTTCACACCGGCCTGGGCGGCCTCGATGATCTGCTCGCGCTTGGCTTCGGCAGTCACCATCAACACCGGGAGGTGCTTGAGTTTTTCATCGGCACGCACGTGGCGCAGCAGGTCGATACCGGTCATGCCCGGCATGTTCCAGTCCGTTACCAGAAAGTCGATGCTGCCGCTGTTGAGCACCGGAATGGCAGTGGTGCCATCGTCGGCCTCGACGGTGTTGGTGAACCCAAGATCGCGCAGCAGGTTCTTGATGATCCGCCGCATCGTTGAGAAGTCATCAACGATGAGGATTTTCATGTCTTTGTTCAATTCGACCTCCAAGCAGTCTTAAACGCGCCCAGCACCTGGACGCGCCACTTCAATCAATCGGCGCAGCACTTAAAGTTTGTCTGGAGCACAACGGATCGAGACCGGCGCCGTTCATCACTGCACCAGCCTCGTTTCGCAGTGTCCCCACACTGCCTTCAGCGCGCTCGCCACTCCCCCAAACGCCCCCGCAAACGGGCCGCGCACTGGCTGTGTAACTGGCTGACCCGCGATTCACTCACGCCAAGGACCTCACCGATTTCCTTGAGGTTCAGCTCTTCGTCGTAGTACAGCGCCAACACCAGTCGCTCACGCTCCGGCAAATTGGCAATCGCGTCCGCCAGCGCCGCCTGGAAGCGTTCATCTTCCAGATCGCGTGACGGCTCCATATGCGCACTGGCGCCATCCTCGTGCAGCCCTTCGTGTTCGCCGTCCTGCAACAGGTCGTCGAAACTGAACAGGCGACTGCCCAAGGTGTCATTCAGAATCCCGTAGTAATCATCGAGACTCAATTGGAGTTCGGCCGCAACCTCGTGATCTTTAGCGTCACGGCCGGTTTTAGCTTCAATCGAGCGAATCGCGTCGCTGACCATCCGGGTATTGCGGTGAACCGAGCGTGGCGCCCAGTCCCCTTTGCGCACTTCATCGAGCATCGCGCCGCGGATTCGAATGCCCGCGTACGTTTCGAAACTGGCGCCTTTGCTGGCGTCGTATTTGGTCGACACTTCGAGCAAACCGATCATCCCGGCCTGGATCAGGTCTTCGACCTGCACGCTGGCCGGCAGGCGTGCCAGCAAGTGATAGGCAATGCGCTTGACCAGTGGCGCGTAGCGCTCGATCAATTCGTATTGCGCGTCACGCGCCGACTTTTTGTAAAGATTCATGCCACTGGCGGTCATATCACAGGCCCTGCGGTTTGCTGCACGAGACGCTCGACGAAAAATTCCAGATGACCGCGCGGGTTGGCGGGCAGCGGCCAGGTGTCGACCTTCTGGGCGATGGCCTTGAAGGCCAGCGCGCACTTGGAACGGGGAAAGGCTTCGTAGACGGCGCGCTGCTTCTGCACCGCCTTGCGCACGCTTTCGTCATACGGCACGGCGCCGACGTATTGTAGGGCGACGTCGAGGAAGCGATCCGTGACCTTGGTCAACTTGGCGAACAGGTTGCGCCCTTCCTGCGGGCTCTGCGCCATGTTGGCCAGCACGCGGAAGCGGTTCATGCCGTAGTCGCGATTGAGCAACTTGATCAGCGCGTAAGCGTCGGTGATCGAAGTCGGCTCGTCGCAGACCACCAGCAACACCTCTTGCGCGGCGCGAACGAAACTGACTACCGAGTCACCAATACCCGCAGCGGTGTCGATCACCAGCACGTCGAGATTGTCGCCGATGTCGCTGAACGCCTGGATCAGGCCGGCGTGTTGCGCCGGGCTCAGGTGCACCATGCTCTGCGTGCCGGAGGCCGCCGGCACGATGCGAATCCCGCCCGGGCCCTGCAACAGCACGTCGCGCAGTTCGCAACGGCCTTCGATAACGTCAGCCAGTGTGCGCTTGGGCGTCAGCCCCAGCAGAACGTCGACGTTGGCCAGGCCCAGGTCGGCGTCCAGCAGCATGACCCGACGGCCAAGCTCTGCCAGCGCCAGCGACAAGTTCACTGACACGTTAGTCTTGCCGACGCCACCTTTGCCGCCGGTCACCGCGATCACCTGTACGGGATGCATGCTGCCCATGTTATTTCTTTACCTTGTCTTGCATAGACGGAGGCCACATTACTGGCTGCGCGTTCCCGATCGGAACAATGCGTGGCAGACCATCGATGTAGGTACAAAAACTGTTCATGATTACCTCAGCCAACCTGCTTGGTCGGGCTGTGATAGATATCAGCGAACATGTCAGCCATGGCTTCTTCGCTGGGTTCTTCCTGCATTTGCACGCTGACGGCGCGGCTGACCAGTTGATGACGGCGCGGCAGATGCAGATCATCCGGAATCCGTGGGCCATCGGTCAGGTACGCGACCGGCAATTCATGACTGATCGCCAGGCTCAACACTTCGCCGAGACTGGCCGTTTCATCCAGTTTAGTCAGGATGCAACCGGCCAGCCCGCAACGCTTGTAACTGTGATAAGCGGCGGTTAGAACCTGTTTCTGGCTGGTGGTTGCCAGCACCAGATAATTTTTCGAGCGAATGCCACGCCCGGCCAGGCTCTCAAGTTGCATGCGCAACGCCGGATCACTGGCTTGCAGCCCGGCAGTATCGATCAAAACCACGCGTTTGCGTAGCAGTGGATCCAATGCCTGGACCAGCGACTGGCCCGGATCGACGTGGGTCACCGGCACGTTGAGAATGCGCCCGAGGGTTTTCAGTTGTTCCTGCGCGCCGATGCGGAAGCTGTCCATGCTCACCAGCGCAACGTTCTGCGCGCCGTACTTGAGCACATAACGCGCGGCAAGCTTGGCCAGCGTGGTGGTCTTGCCCATGCCGGCCGGGCCGACCATGGCAATCACACCGCCCTCTTCCAGCGGCTCGACTTCCGGTACGGCGATCATCCGCGCCAGATGCGCGAGCAGCATGCGCCAGGCTTGACGCGGCTCTTCGATATCGGTGATCAGCGCCAACAGATCGCGCGACAGCGGGCCCGACAGGCCGATGCGCTGCAGACGGCGATACAGATTGGCCTGAGCCGGACGGCTGCCTTGCAGCTGATTCCAGGCCAGGGTGCCGAGCTGCACTTCCATCAGCTCGCGCAGGCTGTTCAATTCAAAACGCATCGAATCCAGTGCTCGCGGATCGACACCCGCCGAGGCCTGCGCAGGCGCTGCGGCCGGACGCGCCGGGGCAGCGTAGGTTGGCTCGCTCAGCGGCTCGGCAGCGGTCAGCGGCAGGCCTGCGGTCAATGGCAGCCCGGCGAACAATTGCTGATTGGTGTTGCCGTCGGCTTCGCCACGCAGGCTCAGTTCGGCCTGGGCGGTGACGATGCGCGACTGGGTCTTGCGCAGTTCGTCTTCGAGCTCCATGTTCGGAACCCGCGGCGCCAGCGCCGACAACTTGTAATCCAGTGCCGCCGTCAACTCGACGCCGCCGGCGATGCGGCGGTTGCCGATGATGGCGGCATCAGCGCCCAGCTCATCGCGAACCAGCTTCATGGCCTGACGCATATCGGCGGCGAAAAAACGCTTAACTTGCATAAACCACTACCTCAGCCGTTGGGCCCTACTGTCGCAACGATGGTCACTTGCTTGTTGTCCGGTACTTCCTGGTAGGCCAGCACATGCAGCCCAGGGACTGCGAGGCGGCCAAAGCGCGAGAGCATCGCGCGAATCGGGCCTGCTACCAGCAAGATCACCGGTTGGCCTTGCATTTCCTGCCGCTGGGCCGCTTCGATCAACGAACGTTGCAGCTTCTCGGCCATGCTTGGCTCCAGCAGAACGCCCTCTTCCGAGCCTTGTCCTGCCTTCTGCAGACTATTGAGCAATATCTGTTCCAACCTTGGTTCCAATGTGATCACAGGCAGCTCGGACTCAGTGCCTACAATGCTTTGGACGATGGCGCGGGATACGCCGACCCGCACAGCGGCGACCAGAGCGGCGGTATCTTGACTCTTGGCGGCGTTGTTAGCGATCGCTTCGGCGATGCTGCGAATGTCGCGCACCGGCACGTGTTCGGCGAGCAGCGCTTGCAGGACCTTGAGCAACTGCGACAGCGAAACCACGCCCGGCACCAGCTCTTCAGCCAGTTTCGGCGAGCTCTTGGCCAGCAATTGCATGAGTTGCTGCACTTCTTCGTGGCCGATCAACTCGCTGGAGTGCTTGTACAGAATCTGGTTCAAGTGCGTGGCGACCACGGTGCTGGCGTCAACCACGGTGTAGCCGAGCGATTGCGCCTGGGCGCGCTGGCTGATTTCGATCCACACCGCCTCGAGGCCGAAAGCCGGATCTTTGGCGTTGATACCGTTGAGCGAGCCGTAGACCTGGCCGGGGTTGATCGCCAGTTCGCGATCCGGGTAGATCTCGGCCTCGGCGAGAATCACGCCCATCAGGGTCAGGCGGTAAGCGCTCGGCGCCAGATCGAGGTTGTCGCGGATGTGCACGGTCGGCATCAGGAAGCCCAGGTCCTGCGAGAGCTTCTTGCGCACGCCCTTGATCCGCGCGAGCAATTGCCCACCCTGATTGCGGTCCACCAACGGGATCAGGCGATAGCCGACTTCCAGACCGATCATGTCGATCGGCGTGACGTCGTCCCAGCCCAGTTCTTTGGTTTCCATGGCGCGAGCCGGCGACGGCAGCAGCTCCTGCTGACGCTTGACCTCTTCCAGCGCCACGACCTTGGCGACGTTCTGCTTCTTCCAGAACAGGTACGCGCCGCCCGCGGCCAGCGCTGCCATGGTCAGGAAGGAGAAGTGCGGCATGCCCGGCACCAGGCCCATCACCGCCATCAAACCAGCGGCTACGGCCAGCGCTTTCGGCGAAGCGAACATCTGGCGGTTGATCTGCTTGCCCATGTCTTCCGAGCCGGAAGCACGGGTCACCATGATCGCCGCCGCTGTCGATAACAACAGTGATGGCAATTGCGCCACCAAACCGTCACCGATGGTCAACAACGCGTAAACCCGGCCGGCGTCGCCAAAGCTCATGCCGTGTTGGAAGATACCAACGGCCATGCCGCCGATGAGGTTGATGAACAGGATCAGCAAACCGGCGATGGCGTCACCGCGGACGAACTTGCTGGCACCGTCCATCGAGCCGTAGAACTCCGCCTCCTGGGCAACTTCCTGACGGCGCGCCTTGGCCTGGTTCTGGTCGATCAGGCCGGCGTTGAGGTCGGCGTCGATCGCCATTTGTTTGCCGGGCATCGCATCGAGGGTGAAACGCGCGCTCACCTCGGAAATCCGCCCTGCACCCTTGGTTACCACGACGAAGTTGATGATCATCAGGATCGCGAAGACCACGATACCGACCACGTAGTTACCGCCGATCACCACCTCACCGAAGGCCTGAATCACCTTACCGGCCGCGGCGTGGCCGTCCTGACCGTGGAGCATCACCACCCGCGTCGAGGCCACGTTCAACGCCAGCCGCAGCAGCGTCGCCACCAGCAGAATGGTCGGGAACACCGCGAAATCCAGCGGGCGCAGCGCATACACGCAGACCAGCAGGACGACGATCGACAGGGCAATGTTGAAGGTAAAGAAGACGTCGAGCAGGAACGGCGGCACCGGCAACATCATCATCGCCAGCATGACCAGCAGCAACAACGGCACGCCCAGATTGCCTCGACTGAGGTCGGCAACGTTGGTGCGTGCTGTATTGAATAACTGAGTGCGATCCACCGGTTTTCCCCGTTCCTTTAAAGCAAACTTTTGACGCCCCGAACGGGCGCAGGGCGGCTACTGCAAGAAGCTTTCCAACTTTCGCGATTGATTGAAACAGACAGGGTGGTGAACGCGACCACTGTAGGAGTGAGCCTGCTCGCGATGAGGACTTTTCAGTCAATGCATTTACATCAGAAAGACCGCTATCGCGAGCAGGCTCACTCCTGCAGGGGACCGCATTCCAGATGTCAGATTGAAATGCCTTCCAGACTGTGGGAGCGAGCCTGCTCGCGAAGGGGCCAGTGAAATCAGCACAAAGTGCCCTTTAAACCGAGGAGTTCAAAAGACACTTCAGGACACGCCTTTGAGGCTACAAATCCTTGGCGCCATTGCCTACAGCCAAGCCAGAATCCGCCGGCTTGTGCGCCTTGGGGGCGGGTTCTATTGTTGTCCGGTCGCTGACCAATCAGCGATCGGGTCTCGCAGCCCGTCGATCTCTGGACGCACAACACCCGTTTTTTTATGGCGGCTGTACGTGGGAGACCTTCGGGTCTGCCGGTTCTAGAGTCCCGGTCTGCGACCCGCGTATAGCTGCCCCTCGACCACTACCTCTACCCACCCGGCTCCACGCAACCACCGTTAAGCCTCTGGTCTATGGACGTCGTTACCGCTGATAAGGCGCTTGCAACTGACGATGCTTTTTCGGGCGAGGCGTCCGCGAAGGTGACCGCTCGTCGGATATCACCGCACACCTGTCAAGTCTGACAGGTGTGCATTCACGCCAAGTCGCGTTAACTCGTTCCGTCACTTCCCGTCGGAGCCGTCTCCATGTCCAGCCCCCAAAAGCCCCTGCTACTCGCAGAACTCGGCATCCCTGGTCGCAGCAAGGACCCGGTGTCGAAGGATCCCGATGTCTGGGGTATCAACATCGCCGCCGCGCTGGACAACTTTCCGTATCACGGCCTGCGGTGCG
>NZ_LHPA01000029.1:0-596 GCF_001297215.1 Pseudomonas sp. RIT-PI-o
GTGCAGGCAACGATCACCAGCGCCACTGGTGGCAACTTCGAAAGCCTGGTTCCAAGCACCACGCCAGCCGTCACTCAAGTCACCGACACCATCGACACTTCGACGGTCAAATTGACCGCTGACACTTCTGTAGCAGAAGGCGGCACCGTCACTTACACCGCAACCGTCGGCGCACCAGTTACTGGTTCGCCTGTGGTCGTGACCCTAGCCAATGGTCAGAACATCACCATCGCTGTAGGCCAGACTTCCGGCACTGCGACCTTCACCGCACCGAACGATGCGCTGACCGGCAACGCTCCGCTGACCAACTCGATCACTGGCGTAAGCGGCGGTAACTTCGAAAATCTGGTGGCGGACAAAACCCCGGTTTCGACTTCCGTCACAGACGTTGCCGACACTACAAATCTGTCGCTGAGCGCGACCGGTTCTGTGGCTGAGGGCGGTCAGATTACGTACACCGCGACCTTGACCAACGCCGCAGGCTCGCCTGTGACCGTGACCTTGTCGAACGGCGCTGTCATCACCATCAAAGCAGGCGAAACCAGCGGCACTGCGACCGTTCCGGCACCGTCCGATGACGTCTACAAAGACGCCGG
>NZ_LHPA01000054.1:0-596 GCF_001297215.1 Pseudomonas sp. RIT-PI-o
CCGGCGTCTTTGTAGACGTCATCGGACGGTGCCGGAACGGTCGCAGTGCCGGTGGTTTCGCCAGCCTTGATGGTGATCACGGCACCGTTCGACAGGGTCACGGTAACAGGCGAGCCTGCAGCGTTGGTCAGTGTCGCGGTGTACGTAATCTGACCGCCCTCAACCACAGAACCGGTCGCGCTCAGCGACAGATTGGTAGTGTCGGCAACGTCTGTGACGGAGGTCGAAACCGGGGTTTTGTCCGCCACCAGATTTTCGAAATTACCGCCGCTTACGCCAGTGATCGAGTTGGTCAGCGGAGCGTTGCCGGTCAGCGCATCGTTCGGTGCGGTAAAGGTCGCAATGCCGGAAGTCTGGCCTACAGCGATGGTGATGTTCTGACCATTCGCTAGGGTCACGACCACAGGCGAGCCAGTAACTGGAGCGCCAACTGTTGCGGTGTAAGTCACAGTGCCGCCTTCGGCCACCGAAGTATCAGCCGTCAGTTTGACGGTCGAGGTGTCGATGGTGTCGGTGACTTGAGTGATCGCTGGCGTAGTGCTCGGAACAAGGTTCTCGAAGTTGCCACCGGTGGCGCTGGTGATCGTTGCCTGCAC
>NZ_LHPA01000031.1:0-1529 GCF_001297215.1 Pseudomonas sp. RIT-PI-o
CACCCACCGGGCGATTTCGCCTCCGGGCACCCTCAATTTATCCGCAAGGAGAGCACCCCATGGCAACACCAGCGTACATGTCGGTTACCGGCGAAAAACAAGGCCTGATCACTGCCGGCGCGTTCACCGCCGACTCCGTTGGCAACACCTATCAGGAAGGCCACGAAGACCAGGTCATGGTTCAGGCTTTCACCCACGACGTGATCATCCCGCGTGACCCGCAATCCGGTCAGCCAACCGGTCAGCGCGTGCACAAGCCAGTCGTGATCACCAAGGTCTACGACAAGGCTTCGCCTCTGCTGCAAGCCGCACTGACTTCCGGCGAGCGCATGAGCGAAATCGTTATCCAGTGGTACCGCACTTCGGCCCAAGGCACCCAAGAGCACTACTACACCACCAAACTGGAAGACGCGATCATCGTCGCCATCAACAACAAAATGCACAACTGCCAGGATCCGGGCAACGCGCACTTCACCCACCTGGAAGAAGTGCAGTTCACCTACCGCAAAATCACCTGGACCCACGAAGTATCCGGTACTTCGGGTTCCGATGACTGGCGTGCTCCAGTCGTTTAATTACGGCTGACCGTTACACGCATCGGCCAGCTCTGCTGGTCGATGTTGTTTACGCCCCTCCAGAATTTCGCGTACGTTGAGCCGCTTTTTGCGGCCGTCGACGAGCGCCGCTGTACAGCACGAGGAACAAGGGATGTTCGCGCCGGCCAATGAAACCCACTTTGCCCTGACCATCGAAGGGCTTTCCGCCGACTTTCAGGTGTTTACCCTGCAAGGCCGGGAAGCCATCAGCCAGCCTTTTGTCTTTGAGGTGGAGCTGGTCAGTGAGCAGCCGTCGCTGGACCTCGAAACCCTGCTGCACAAACCGGCCTTTCTGCAGCTGTCGCCCGACGGCAGCGGCATTCATGGGCAGATCTACCGCGCCGCGCAAGGCGATTCCGGCAAGCGCCTGACCCGTTATTCGGTGACCCTGCGCCCGCGACTGGCGTACCTGGCGCATCGCATCAACCAGCGCATTTTCCAGAACCTCAGCGTGCCGAAAATCATCGGCATGGTGCTCGAAGAGCACGGCATCCAAAGCAACGCCTACGAATTCAAGACCGGCTCGATCTATCCCGAGCGCATCTACTGCGTGCAATACGACGAGTCGGATCTGCACTTCATCCAGCGCCTGTGCGAAGAGGAAGGTATTCACTACCACTTCCAGCACACCACAACAGGCCACAAACTGCTGTTCGGCGATGACCAGACGGTGTTTCCGAAACTGGCGCCGGTGCCCTATCAGCAAGACTCCGGCATGGTCGCCAGCAACCCGGTGATCAAGCGTTTCGACCTGCGCCTGGAAACCCGCACCAGCCGCACCACCCGCCGCGACTACGACTTCGAAAAACCGCGCCTGACCCTGGAAAGCGAGAACCGTGGCGACGCCCTGCCCGACCTTGAAGACTACGATTACCCGGGCCGCTTCATCGACCGCGAGCGCGGCAAGCATTTGGCCAAACGCGCCCTCGAACG
>NZ_LHPA01000009.1:0-116862 GCF_001297215.1 Pseudomonas sp. RIT-PI-o
GGTGTCTGGCGGCTACGGGGCCGGCCCCGGGCCGCTTGGCGACGCGTGTGTCCCGGTGGGGGCGAGCCGCCTCCGCGCGGCCGTCGCGCCCAGTAGGCGAAAATAGCCGAGGGGGCCGTAGAGAGGGGAATCGTTAAGGTGTGTGGGGGCCCCTCGCCCCGCGCGGGAGGGAAGCCTCCCTCGCCACAAGTCCCAACCGCCCGCTGTGCTTAGATTTTTCCGCTCATAAGCTCATTCGAAAAAGTTATTTATTTCTAGATTCTTAGATCATTTAGTCTCCGTTCACGCCGACATTCGGTCGCCTGATCTGGAGCTCCCAATTGAAACTGAATTTCCCGCTTCGCCTGCTCGCCGTGGCCTCTCTGGCTGCTGCAAGCTTCCTGGCCCAGGCGGCCGATCTCACCGTTGCCTACCAGACCACCGTCGACCCGGCGAAAGTCGCTCAGGCCGACGGTGCCTACGAGAAAGCCACCAAGGCCGACATAAGCTGGCGCAAGTTCGATAACGGCGCCGACATCATCGCCGCCATCGCGTCCGGGGATGTGCAGATCGGCTACCTCGGTTCGAGCCCGTTGACCGCCGCGATCACCCGCAAAGTGCCGGTGGAAACCTTCCTGATTGCCACGCAGATCGGCGCCGCTGAAGCGCTGGTCGCGCGCGACGGCTCCGGCATCAAAACGCCGCAGGATCTGATCGGCAAGAAAATCGCCGTGCCGTTCGTGTCCACCGGGCATTACAGCCTGCTCGCCGCGCTCAAGCACTGGAACATCGATCCGTCGAAAGTCACCGTGCTCAACCTCGCGCCGCCGGCGATTATCGCCGCGTGGAAACGCGGCGACATCGACGCCACTTACGTTTGGGATCCGGCACTGGGCGTGGCCAAGGAAAACGGCAAAGTGCTGATCACCTCCGGCGAGCTGGCCAAGTTCGGCGCGCCGACATTCGATGCGTGGATCGTGCGCAAGGACTTCGCCGAGAAGCATCCGGACATCGTCACCGCGTTTGCCAAGGTCACCCTCGACGCCTACGCCGACTACCGCAAGGATCCGAAAGCGTGGCTGGCGAATCAGTCCAACGTCGACAAATTGGTGAAACTGTCCGGCGCCAAGGCCAGCGACATTCCGTTGCTGCTGCAGGGCAACGTCTACCCGCTGGCGGCGGATCAGGTCAGTGACCTCGGCGCGCCGACCACCAAAGCCATCACCGACACCGCCGCGTTCCTCAAGGAGCAGGGCAAGGTCGAAGCCGTGCTGCCGGATTACGCGCCGTACGTCAGCGCCAAATACATCACCAACTGAACCGGAGATCACAGCGATGGCCTTGCTACAGCTGGAGCGCATCAGCGCACAGTACCCGGGCAGCCCGGAGCCGGTGCTGGCGGATATTTCTCTGACCCTGGGGCCGCAGCAGTTGCTGGTCGCCCTTGGCCCGTCCGGCAGTGGCAAGACTTCACTGTTGAACCTGATTGCCGGTTTCGTCGAACCAAGTGCCGGGCGCATCACCCTTGACGGCGTGCCGGTCAAAGGCCCGAGCGCCGAGCGCGGCGTGGTGTTCCAGGACGACGCCTTGCTGCCCTGGCAGGACGTGCTCGCCAACGTTGCCTTCGGCCTCGAACTGGCCGGTGTCGGCAGGGACAAACGCGAGCAGCGCGCTCGGGAAATGCTCGCACTGGTCGATCTCGCCGGTTTCGAAGACCGGCGCATCTGGCAATTGTCCGGGGGCCAGAAACAACGCGTCGGCCTCGCCCGCGCCCTCGCCGCCGACCCGCGCGTGCTGCTGATGGACGAACCCTTCGGCGCGCTTGATGCATTTACTCGCGAGCAAATGCAGGAGCTGTTGCTGCAAGTCTGGCAGCGCACTGCCAAACCGGTTTTCCTGATTACCCACGACATTGAAGAAGCGGTGTTCCTCGCCACAGACCTGATTCTGCTGGCGCCGAATCCAGGGCAGATCGTTGAGCGTCTGCAGCTGGATTTCGGTCAGCGCTACGCCGCTGGCGAGTCGGCCCGCGCGATCAAATCCGATCCGCGTTTTATCGAAACCCGCGAACACGTGCTGAGCAAAGTCTTCTCGCAACGCAGCGCCGTACCCCGGCAGGAGCGCGCATGAGCAGTTACGACGTTTCCGCTGCGGCGGTGAAAACCCCTTCGGTGAGCATCCCGGTACGCCGTAGCCTCAGCACGCGCTGGATCAGCCTGCTGACCCTGTTCGGCCTGTTGGCGATCTGGTGGGCGGTGACCGCTAGCGGTCTGATCGAACCGCTGTTCCTGCCGCCACCTTCTGCCGTGTTGCAAAAGGGCTGGCTGCTGGCGACTTCCGGATACATGGATTCGACGTTGTGGCAGCACTTGGGCGCCAGCCTGAGCCGCATTGGTCTGGGCCTGGGTTTTGCCATCCTGACCGCCGTGCCGGTGGGCATTGCCATCGGCGCCAACCGCATCGCCCGTGGCGTGCTCGATCCGCTGATCGAGTTCTATCGCCCTATCCCGCCGCTGGCCTATCTGCCGCTGATCGTGATCTGGTGCGGCATCGGCGAGTTGTCGAAAGTGCTGCTGATCTATCTGGCGATTTTCGCGCCGATTGCCATTGCCACAGCGACCGGTGTGCGCACGGTCGACCCGGCAAAACTGCGCGCGGCGCAGTCGTTGGGCGCGACGCGCGCGCAGCTGATTCGCCATGTGATTCTGCCCAGCGCCTTGCCGGACATTCTCACTGGCGTGCGCATTGGCCTGGGGGTTGGCTGGTCGACCCTGGTCGCCGCTGAGCTGATCGCGGCCACCAGTGGCCTGGGTTTCATGGTGCAATCGGCCGCGCAATTTCTGGTCACCGATGTGGTGGTGCTGGGGATTCTGGTCATCGCCCTGATCGCCTTCGCCATGGAGATGGGCCTGCGCGCCTTGCAGCGCAAACTGGTGCCGTGGCACGGCCAGGCGCACTGACAATTTTCAAATCAATCCCCTGTGTAGGAGCTGCCGAAGGCTGCGATCTTTTGATCTCGTTTTTAAAAAGATCAAGATCAAAAGATCGCAGCCTTCGGCAGCTCCTACATAGGGTGATGACCGCAATTGAAGAGAAAGACCATGAGCAGCCTCAACATCACCCCATTAAGCTCGGCCCTCGGCGCGCAGATCAGCGGCGTCGACATCAGCCAGCCGCTGAGCCTGGAACACCGCGACGCCATCGAACAGGCGTTGCTCAAATATCAGGTGCTGTTCTTCCGTAACCAGCCGATCGAGCCGGCGCAGCAGGCACGTTTCGCGCATTATTTCGGCGACCTGCACATTCATCCGATCTACCCGAACGTGCCGGAGCAACCGGAAGTACTGATCCTCGATACCGCCGTCACCGACGTGCGCGACAACGCGATCTGGCACACCGACGTGACCTTCCTGCCGACGCCGGCGATGGGCGCCGTGCTCAGCGCCAAGTTGCTGCCGGAATTCGGTGGCGACACTTTGTGGGCGAGCGGTATCGCCGCGTATGAAGCGTTGTCGGCACCGATGAAAACCCTGCTCGAAGGGCTGACGGCGACCCATGATTTCACCCGCTCGTTTCCACTGGAGCGCTACGGCAATACCCCGGAAGCGCTGGCGCAGTGGGAAGAGGCCCGGCGCAAGAATCCACCGCTGTCGCACCCGGTGATTCGCACGCACCCGGTGAGCGGACGGCGCTCGCTGTTCGTCAGTGAAGGGTTTACCTCGAAGATCAACGAACTCTCGGAAACCGAGAGCGAGGCGATTCTTAAGTTTCTGTTTGCCCATGCGACCCGACCGGAATTCACCATTCGCTGGCGCTGGCAGAAAGACGACATTGCGTTCTGGGATAACCGCGTGACCCAGCATTACGCAGTAGACGACTACCGCCCGGCGCGGCGGGTGATGCAGCGGGCGACGGTGTTGGGGGATGTGCCGTTTTTTCGCTGAGCCCTGAACAGCAAAAGCCCCTCACCCTAACCCTCTCCCGGAGGGAGAAGGGACTGAATGGGGGATGCTTTAGAGGTACGCCGACCTGATATTGCTTTGCTGAATCCATAATCGACTCGTTTTTTCAGGTCGATGTATGGCGACAGACACCTCGGTCGACTCCCTCTCCCTCTGGGAGAGGGCTGGGGTGAGGGTCGCTTATTCCGCCGTCGAAGGCTTCTCCCAAAGATTGATCCCGCCCTCCTGGGCAAACCGATCGATCTCCGCCAGCTCTTCAGCGCTGAAATTGAGATTCTTCAGCGCACCGACGTTCTCGATAATCTGCTCCGGCCGGCTCGCGCCGATCAGCGCCGAGGTTACCCGTGGGTCGCGCAGCGTCCACGCCAGCGCCAGTTGGGCCAGGCTCTGGCCGCGACGCTGGGCGATCTCGTTCAATGCGCGCACATGGGCAATGTTGGCCTCGGACAAATGCGACGCCTGCAACGAACCGCCACCCGGGCGATTGACCCGTGCATCGGCCGGCACGCCGTTGAGGTATTTGTCGGTGAGCAAGCCCTGCGCCAGCGGCGTGAACGCGATCACGCCGGTGCCGAGCTCATCGGTGGTATCGAGCAGATCCTTTTCCACCCAGCGATTGAGCAGGTTGTACGCCGGTTGATGAATCAGAAGCGGCACTTTCCACTCTTTCAGCAACGCGGCCATTTCGCGGGTTTTCACTCCCGAATAGGACGAGATACCGATGTACAGCGCCTTGCCCTGCTGTACAGCCGTGGCGAGGGCGCTGGCGGTCTCTTCCAGCGGGGTATCCGGGTCGAAGCGGTGCGAGTAGAAGATATCCACATAGTCCAGACCGAGGCGTTGCAGACTCTGGTCGAGGCTCGCCAGCACATATTTGCGCGAGCCGCCGCCCTGACCGTAAGGGCCGGGCCACATGTCCCAGCCGGCCTTGCTGGAGATGATCAGTTCGTCACGGTAATGCTTGAAGTCTTCGCGCAGCAGGCGCCCGAAATTGATCTCGGCGCTGCCGTACGGCGGGCCGTAGTTGTTGGCCAGATCGAAATGGTTGATGCCCAGATCGAACGCGGTGCGCAGCAAGGCGCGCTGGGTGTCGATCGGTGTGCTGTCGCCAAAGTTGTGCCACAGGCCCAGCGACAATGCCGGCAGCACCAGACCGCTGCGGCCGACGCGGCGGTAGGGGATGGAGTCATAGCGGTTTTCGGCAGCGGTGTAGGTCATCGAATCCTCTCTTGTCTGTCTTGAAATGGGTGTCGATTGCTCGTGTGGGAGCGAGCCTGCTCGCGAAGGCTGTTACGCAAATCTATTGCCGGGTCGAGTCAGGCCCAGATTCTGCCGCAACGTGCGGCCTTCATATTCAGTTCTGAACAAGCCACGCCTTTGCAGTTCCGGCACCACGCCTTTGGCGAAATCTTCGAGCCCGCCCGGTAGGTGCGGTACCAGCACGTTGAAGCCGTCCGCCGCGCCTTGCTCGAACCACTCCTGCAGGCGATCGGCAATCTGTGCCGGCGTACCGACCAGGCTGTAATGCCCGCGCCCGCCGGCGATCCTGCGACCGAGTCCGGCAAGGGTCAGGTTCTCCCGACCCGCCAGTTCGGTCAGCAGTTTCTGTCGACTCTGCTGACCGCTGTCAGTCAGCGGCAACTCTGGCAATGGCCCGTCCAGCGGGTACTTCGATAAATCGAAGTTGCCCAGCATACGCCCAAGCAGCGCAACGCCCACCTCGGGTTCGACCAATTGCTGAAACGTTTCACATTTCTCCTGCGCTTCAGCCTCACTGGCACCGACCACCACAAAAACGCCAGGCATGATTTTCAGCGAATCGGCACTGCGTCCGAACCTGGGCAAGCGTCCCTTGATATCGGCGTAAAACGCCTGAGCGGCGGCCAGCGAAGTCTGTGCGGTGAACACCACTTCAGCGGTTTGCGCGGCCAGCTCACGCCCGGCTTCGGAAGATCCGGCCTGGACAATTACCGGCTGCCCCTGTGGCGAGCGCGCGACATTCAGCGGGCCTTTGACCCGGAAATGCTCACCCACATGATCGAGCACATGCAGCTTCTGAGGGTCGTAATAGGCGCCGCTGGCCTTGTCGCGGTGGAAGGCATCGTCCTCCCAACTGTCCCAGAGCCCGGTAACCACTTGATGAAATTCGCGGGCGCGGCTGTAGCGTTCGGCATGGCCGATGTGTGCGTCGCGGCCGAAATTCAGCGCCTCGGCGGCGTTGTCCGAAGTCACCAGATTCCATCCGGCACGTCCGCCCGACAAATGATCGAGCGAGGCGAACTTGCGCGCCACGTGGTACGGCTCGTTGTAACTGGTGGTGGCCGTGGCGATCAGGCCGATGTGCTCGGTCACCGCGCTCAGTGCCGAGAGCAACGTCAGCGGCTCGAAGTGATCGGAGCGCGCCATGCGGCTGGCGATGTCCTGGGTCGGTGCGGCGACGCTGTCGGCGACAAACAGCGCATCGAACTTCGCCGCTTCGGCGGTTTGCGCCAGACGTTTGTAATGGGCGAAATCCAGCCCCGCATCCGCCGGCACATCCGGGTGCCGCCACGCTGCCACGTGGTGCCCGGTGGCCATGAGAAACGCACCGAGTTTCATCTGTCGGCTCATCTCAGAAATCCTTGCGCAGTTGCACGCCAAAGTAGCGTTCGTCATCCCGCGGCACGGCGCGATAGATGTAGCTGCCGCCACTGGCCAGCAACGGCGAATAGGACTTGTCAGCGAGGTTCTTGCCGAGCAGGGCGACGCGCCAGCCATTGCTGTAATCGGCCAGGGCGAGACTGGCGTTCCACAGCCCATAGGCGCCCTGTTTGGTCTCGGGGTTCTGGCTGATGTCGTACTGCACTTCGCTCTGCCAGCTGTAATCGGTGCCCAATTCAATATCGAGGCCATTGTCCAGGGGGATTGTGTAGTCGGCGCGCACGTAGCTTTTCCAGTCCGGGCTGAACGGCAGTGGTTTGCCGTTGACGTTGCACGACGCCGCCGCGCCGGCCGGGCAGGCGAATTCGTCGATGCGTGCGCGGGTGTAGGCCAGGGCGCCGGAGAACTTCAGTTGCTGGCTGGCTTGCAGGGCGTAATCGAGTTCGACGCCTTCGCTGGTGACGCTGCCGGCGTTGATCAGACGCGTCACCACCTGCCCGGCGACGGTGTCGAAAAAGTTCGCCTGATAGTTGTCGTACTCGCTGTGGAAGATCGCCAGGTTGGTGGTCAGGCGATTGTTCCAGGAGGTAGCTTTGATCCCCGCCTCCCAGGTGTTTGAAGTCTCCGGTTTCAGTGCTTCGGTATCGCGCGGTTGCATGTTGAAGAACACGTTGTAGGCCGGGCCTTTGTAACCGCGCGAATAGGTCAGGTAAGTGGTGACGGTATCGCTCAGGTCGTACTGCAAGCCGAGGCGACCGGACCAGCCGTCTTCGTCCACCGAGCCTGAACTGCTCGTCGCGGGTTGAATGCCGCTGACCGTGGTGGCCGAGGTTGAAACGCGTCGGTGATCGTATTCGAGATCATCGTGGGTATAGCGCAGGCCGGCGATGCCACGAAAGTCCGAAGTGAAGTTCAGCGTGCTCTCGCCAAACACCGCGTAGCTGTCGCTGGTGGTGCTGTAATCGGCGACGCCACGGTCGGTGCGAGTGGGGGTGGTCAGGGTGCGCCGGTAGGTCTCGTCGTCCTTGCCGTGCATGTAGAACAGGCCGCCGACGTACTCGAGAAACTCGCCTTTCGGTGAGGCCAGACGCAACTCTTGCGAGTATTGGTCGAAGGCCAGATCGCCCTTGTCTGCGGTGCCGGGAAACGCGGCGGTGACGGTGCCGAGGCGATCGCCATCCTGATACTGGGTGTTGTCCCAGCCACGCCACGCCGTGATCGACGTCAGCGTGTAATCACCCAGTTGCCAGTCAAGCTGGCCGGACAGGCCTTTGTTGATGTCTTCGATGTGAGAGCGGGTATCGGTGTTGATATCGCGGTTGTGGCTGGTGGCATTCACCGGGCTCAGCGCGTTGGCGAAGGCCGGCGTCAGCGCTTGACTGACGACACCATTGGGCGCGTCGTCGTGGGACTGCATGTAGTCAGCGATCAGGGTGAAGGTGATGTCGTCGTTCGGGGTGAATTCGAGTTTGCCGCGCACGCCGCGATGGTTGTAGCCGTTCACTTCATGGCCGTTGTGCTGATTGTCGACGTTGCCGTCGTACGTGCCGAACAAGGTGCTGATCGAGCCCTTCAGCGTATCCGGAATGAGGCTGCCGCCGAGGCCGAAACGGGTGCGGCTTTCGTTGCCGCTGTAGTACGACTGATCGATGTAGCCGTGGGTTTCGGCGGTCGGTGCTTTGCTGGTGATGTTGAGTACACCGGCCGAGGCATTCTTGCCGAACAGCGTGCCTTGCGGGCCGCGCAGCACTTCCACGCGCTCGAGATCGAGCAGATCCAGCGTGGCCTGACCGGGCCGCGCGTACACCACGCCATCGATCACCGTCGCCACGGTCGGCTCGACCCCGGGCGAGGTGGAAATGGTGCCGACGCCGCGCACGAATAACGAGGTGTCCTTGTTCGAGGCGCCGGTGCGGAAGTTCAACGAAGGCACTTGCTGAACGATGCTCGCCACGCCGTTGCGGTTGTCGCGTTCGAGCTGTTCACCGTCGAGCACCGAAACTGCCACCGGTACTTTCTGCAGCGACTCTTCCCGGCGAGTCGCGGTCACCGTGACGGATTTCAGCGTCGGTTCCTGATCGCTGCTGTCAGCGGCAAACGCGGTGGGCAGCGGCAGCGCCGCCAGCCCGGTGAAAATCCAGCCCGCCGCGCGAATCGACTGCGTCAGTGTGTGTGTTGCCCCAGGAAAATTGCGCATAGGTATCCGCTCGAAAATGGCCCTGAACCACTGCCGTTCTGCGACGACAGCGCCTGAATCTGTCTTGGGCATTCGCTCGAGCGAGTAGCAGACAACGCGCTTTGTTAGCGCTAACATCGCCAGTATTGGCACCTCGGCATAGAGCGTCCAATACTGAAAAATTACTTTTATATGCGATTTGGTTTTTAGAAGGATCGAGCCTTGAGCGACGAGAAAACGCGCAAACGCCGAGGCGCCGGCCGAGTCACGCTGAATGCCGTGGCGCGTGCGGCCGGGGTGTCGGCGATTACCGTCTCGCGGTATTTCAATCAGCCCGAACAGGTTTCGCCTGAGCGTCGCGAGCGCATTGCGGCAGTGGTCGCCGAGTTGGGCTATGTGCCGAATCTGGTGGCGGGTGGCTTGGCCTCGGCGCGCGGGAAAATTGTCGGCATGGTCATTCCGAACATCTCCGGGCCGATCTTTGCCAACACGATCCAAGGCTTCAGCGACACCCTCAGTCGACACGGTTATCAGCTGTTGCTGGCTTCGAGCTATTTCGATATCGAGCAGGAAGAAAATGCCGTGCGCGCATTTCTCGGCTGGTCGCCGGCAGCGCTGGTGCTGACCAGCCACTTCCACAGCGCAGGCACCGAGAAGATGCTCGCCGAGGCGGATATCCCGGTCATCGAAACCTGGGATTACCAGCCGGAACGCGGGCCGATGCAGATTGGCTTTTCGCATTTCGAAGTGGGCGTGACGGCGGCAAGGCATCTGCTGGAAAAAGGCTACCAACGCATCGCCTTCGTGCAAAACAGCGCGCCGGGGGACTTCAGTGCCCTGGAGCGCCGCGATGGTTATGCCGCCACTCTGCGAGGCGCAGGGAGGGAGCCATGGTTCTTCGCCCCGGACGCCGACCGCGCACCGTTCGACGCCGGCAAGCAAGCGATGGAAGCCTTGATGAACGCCTCACCACGCCCCGACGCGATCATCTTCGCCAACGACAACCTCGCCGCCGGCGGCCTGCTCGCCGGGCAACGCGCCGGTTTGAAAATTCCCGAAGACTGCGCCGTTCTCGGCTTCGGTGATTACCCGTTCGCCGAGATGCTGTTGCCCAGCCTGAGCACGATCAAACCACCGGCACTGGAGATCGGTGTACTCGCCGCGACACGCGTGCTGGAAAGCCTTGGCGTGTTGCCGAGCGACGAAGTGCAGCGGCTGAATCTGCTGGAGTGCCAAGTGATCGAGCGCGAAAGCATCTGATGAATATGGCGGGGGCTGGATTGGCTATGCTCTAGAGGAGAACCTGGTGGCCCTATCGCGAGCAGGCTCACTCCTACAGGGAATGGGGTTGGCCACAGGATTTGTGGGCAGCCGCGACCCACTGTAGGAGTGAGCCTGCTCGCGAAGGCGGCCGATCAGGCAACACCCATCCACCAGGCCAAACCTGCCATGCACACCGCTATCATCATCTTCTTCGGCCTGGTCCTGCTCGCGCTGATGCTTTACATCGGCGAGCACATCGGCTTCAGCCGCCACACGCTGGCCTACGCTTTCGCAGCGCTGTGGCTGGCGTTGACGCTGATCAACGGGGCGGTCGGCGTGGTGCATGCGGGGCAGCCGTTGGGGACGGAGATTGCGATTGGCAGTGCGGTGTTCGGCGTGCCGGTGGCGGCGATGGTGTTGTTCATGGTGCTGAGCGCCGAGGCGTGAAACGTCCCGGCGCTCAGTGGCCATTCAACGCACCAGGTGGAGGAACTGCATGTGCCGTTCGTATTGGTCGAGGATGTCGTTGATGATCTGCTCTTTGGTGTAGCCGACCAGATCGTAGTCCTGACTGCCCTCACTCAAGTGCACTTCGGCGCGGTAGTAGCGGCGATTGTTGAGTTGCTTGGAGCCCATGCCGCCACGCGCGAACGATGGCGTGAAGTAGCCGCGCATCTGCACCTGATAGATGAACGGATGCTGTTCGCCATGGCCGATCTCCAGGCTGACGTTGTCATGCGCCGGATCCGGCTGAGTGACTACGTGCAGACCTTTTTCGACAAACACGGCGGTCACTTCCTCGATCGCCGGACGTACCGTGCTTTCCATGAAGCGATACACCTCGTCGCGGGACGGGAAGTGCACGGCCTGACTCAGGCGCTGTCGCCAGCCGCCGGTGCCGCGCCGCGAACCGGAGACCGGCGCCAGCGAATGCAGCTGCGCGATCTGCTTCTGCGATTCCAGATAGAACGCCTTGTGCAGACCCCACATCATCAGCAGCAGGATCAGCGAGAACGGCAACGAAGTCAGCACCACCGCTGACTTCAGCGCATCGATGCTGCCGGAGAACAGCAGCGCACTGGTGATCAGCGCGGTCATCGCGCCCCAGAACACCCGCAGCCATTTCGGCCCGTCTTCATCCGGGTTGCCGCCCTTGGCCGACAGCGTCGAGAGCACCACGGTGCCGGAGTCCGCCGAGGTGACGAAGAACACAAAGCTGATGAACACCGTCACGGCGATAACGGTTTTGCTCCAAGGGTAGGTTTCCAGCAGCAGATAAATGCTCATCGACGGATTGTCGATGGCGGACATGCCCAGCGCGCTCATGCCGTGATTAAGCACTTGGTCCAAGGCGCTGTTGCCGAAGATCGACATCCACGCCAGGGTAAAACCGAGCGGGATCAACAATACGCCGAAGACGAATTCACGGATGGTCCGGCCACGGGAAATCCGCGCGATGAACAGGCCCACGAACGGCGACCATGCAATCCACCAGGCCCAGTAGAACACTGTCCAGCCACCCAGCCAGTCGCTCGGTTTGTCGTAGGCGTAGAGGTCGAAACTTTTCATCGGCAACGCGCCGAGGTAGTCGCCGACGTTCTGGATCAAGGTATTGAGCAAGTGCTGCGTCGGTCCGGCGAACAGCACGAACAGCAGCAGTCCGCAGGCGAGCAGCATGTTGATGTCGGACATCACCCGTACGCCCTTGTCGACGCCGGAGACCGCAACGATGATCGCCGCGCCCATCATCAACGTGATCAGCCCGACCTGGATCCACTGGGTGTGGGCGATGCCGAACAGGTAGTCCAGACCGGAATTGAGATGCAGCACACCGAAGCCCATGTCCGCACCGAGGCCGAACACCGTGGCGATGATGCCGAAGCCGTCCACCGCGTAGCCGATCGGGCCATTGATGCGTTTGCCGATCAGCGGGTAGAGCGCCGAACGCAGGGCGAGCGGCAGGTTGTGGCGATACGCGAAATAGGCCAGCGCCATGCCGACAAAGGCGAACACGCCCCAGCCATGCAGGCCCCAGTGCAGGAACAGAATCTGCATCGCCTGGCGCGCAGCATCGGCGGTACCGGCCTCGCCCTGCGGCGGCTGGAGCATGTGCGTGAGCGGTTCGGAGACGCAGAAGAAGAACAGGGTGATGCTGATCCCGGCGGCGAACAGCATGCCGGCCCAGGACAGGTAACTGAATTCGGGCTCGTCGTGGTCGGCACCGAGTTTTATCTTGCCGTAGCCGGATAAGGCGGTGACCACCACGAAGACCAGATACAGAGTCATCGCGAGCATGTAGTACCAGCCGACCGTGTTGGCCGCCCAGTTTTGCGCTTCCAGTAACCAGGCGCCGGCCTGTTCAGGTATGGCGATGACGACAAGGCCAAACAGCAGAATCACCGTCGCGGCGAAGTAGAACACCGGCGGATTCATGCGCACCAGACCGCTGGCGGGGGTAGACGATGCACTCATGAAACGTGCACCTCGATGGGTTGAAACGTGGCTGAAATGATCGGACTCAGCAAAGGCAAGCCTCCTGTTGTGAGCGGGCAGCGAACCACCGGTTTAACTTGAATGAACGTTCAAGTTAAACATGGATAGGGTGATAAGGACTAATCGCCGGGCTGGGCGGTAGGTTTCCTACAGCGCCCGAGGAGGTGTATGACGCGGGTTTTGTGAGATTCGTTCACTGCGCCAAGCAAGAATCAAAAGCCCCTCACCCTAACCCTCTCCCAGAGGGAGAGGGGACTGATTGGGGGATGTTCAGAATGTGCGCCAACCTGAGGAAACCGTGCCGAATCCATAATCGACCCGGTATTTCAGGTCGGTGTATGACGCAAGATTACCTCGGTCGCCCCCTCTCCCTCAGGGAGAGGGGGCTGATTGGGGGATGTTCAGAATGTGCGCCAACCTGAGGAAACCGTGCCGAATCCATAATCGACCCGGTATTTCAGGTCGGTGTATGACGCAAGATTACCTCGGTCACCCCCTCTCCCTCAGGGAGAGGGGACTGATTGGGGGATGTTCAGAATGTGCGCCAACCTGAGGAAACCGTGCCGAATCCATAATCGACTCGGCATTTCAGGTCGGTGTATGACGCAAAACACCTCGGTCGGCCCCCTCTCCCTCCGGGAGAGGGCTGGGGTGAGGGGAAAAGGATTCCACGGCCTACTTCTGTGTCCCGTCATCATGCTGCAGATTCGCCTGGGTCAGATTCGCCCCCGCCGGTACGCTGCGTGTCAGCCACACGTTGCCGCCGATGGTCGAGCCCTTGCCGATAGTGATTCGCCCGAGAATCGTCGCCCCGGCGTAAATCACCACATCGTCTTCCACGATCGGGTGCCGCGGATGGCCCTTCTGCAACTGGCCGTCCTCATCCGCGGGGAAGCGCTTGGCACCCAGGGTCACCGCCTGATAAATGCGCACCCGCTCGCCGATGATCGCGGTTTCGCCAATCACCACACCGGTGCCGTGATCAATGAAGAAACTGCGACCGATCTGCGCGCCCGGGTGAATGTCGATGCCCGTCGCCGAGTGGGCAATTTCCGCGCTGATCCGCGCCAGCAGCGGTAGCCCGGCACGATACAGGTGGTGCGCCAGACGATGGTGAATCACCGCGAGAATGCCCGGATAGCACAGCAGCACTTCATCAACGCTGCGTGCCGCCGGATCGCCGTGGTACGCCGCCAGCACGTCGGTGTCGAGCAGCGTGCGCAGACCCGGCAAGGCCAAGGCAAAATCCTGCACGATCCGAATGGCCCGGGCCTCGACTTCACTGTCGTCCTGCGCGCTGTGGCGAGCGACGTAACGCAACTCCAGGCGTGTCTGCGCCAGCAAGGCATTCAGTGCTACATCAAGGGTGTGCCCGACGTAGAAATCTTCACTTTCCTCACGCAGGTCCACCGGACCCAGACGCATCGGAAACAACGCGCCGCACAGCGCCTCGAGGATTTCCGCCATCGCCGCCCGCGACGGCAACTCGCGCCCACCCTGCTCTCCGGATGCCCGGCCGTTCTGGGCACGCCACTGATCCCGCGCGCTGCGCAGCTGGCTGACGATGGTCTGCAATTGCCAATGGCTGGAACGCTCGCTCACGGTGAAGTCTCCTCACGGGGCGGCCGGACTGTCTGGCCGCGTCAACGGCGCCTACTTTACGGCATGCCTTTGCCGACGAATTAAGAACCGATAGTGCTGGCTTCAGTCCATTTGTCTATAAGCGATTGGCGGTTGCCCGGGCAAAAGCGCGTGCCTATAGTCCATTCATTCTTCTGCGCCAGTACGGACCCATGATCAAACCACAGCTGCAACGCTTTCCCCGTCTTGAACTGCTGAGCCATCCCACACCCTTGGAAAAACTCGAACGCCTATCGAGCTGGCTTGGCCGCGAGGTGTACATCAAGCGTGATGACCTGACGCCGCTGGCGATGGGCGGCAACAAACTGCGCAAACTTGAATACCTCGGCGCCGATGCGCTGGCACAAGGCGCCGACACGCTGATTACCGCAGGCGCGCTGCAATCGAACCACGTGCGCCAGACCGCTGCACTGGCGGCGAAACTCGGCCTGGGCTGCGTGGCGCTGCTGGAGAACCCGCTGGGCACTGACGACAGCAATTACACCGGCAACGGCAATCGTCTGCTGCTGGATCTGTTCGACACCAGGGTCGAACTGGTCGACAACCTCGACAATGCTGACGAACAACTGGCCGCCCTCGCCGCGCGCCTGCGCAGCAACGGCAAGAAGCCGTATCTGGTACCGATTGGCGGGTCCAATGCGCTCGGTGCCCTGGGTTACGTGCGTGCCGGACTGGAACTGGCTGAGCAGATCAGGGACAGCGGCATCGAATTCGCCGCAGTGGTACTGGCCTCCGGCAGTGCCGGAACTCACAGTGGTCTCGGACTGGCGCTGAGTGAGGCGCTGCCGCAATTGCCAGTGATTGGTGTGACGGTTTCGCGCAGTGAAGAAGATCAGCGGCCGAAGGTCCAGGGTCTGGCTGAACGCACCGCTGAGCTGCTGGGCATCGAGTTGCCGACCAGCTTCAAGGTCGAGCTGTGGGACGAGTATTTCGGCCCGCGTTACGGCGAACCCAATGCCGGGACTTTGGCGGCGGTGAAACTGTTGGCCGCTCAGGAGGGTCTGTTGCTTGACCCCGTGTACACCGGCAAGGCCATGGCCGGCCTGTTAGACGGGATCGGCCGGCAGCGCTTCGATGACGGCCCGATCATCTTCCTGCACACCGGTGGCGCGCCGGCGTTGTTTGCCTACAAGGATTTTCTTTAAGAGCAGATCTTTTAAAAAACATGCATATTCCTTAAATGAATAACAGTTTCCATATTAAGTATTTTCAAGTCTAAAACAGACATCTTATAGTCTCGCCGCAGGCGAATTTCGGGCGAGACGCTTAAGCTGCTTTAAGGCAGGATAGCGCTGTCGTCCAAATCACCCATTTGCCTACATTCCTTAAGCGTCTTCCATAAGAAAACACAGGGGCTTGTCATGAATTTTTCCGCACTACGTCGCACTCTGCTGGTCGGTTCGCTGGGTCTGGCGCTGGGCGCCGGCCTGATCGGTCAGGCAGTGGCCGGTGAGCAGCTGCAACAGATCAAGGACAAAGGCGTTCTCAGCGTCGGCCTGGAAGGCACTTATCCGCCGTTCAGCTTCGTCGACGAGAACGGCAAGCTGTCCGGTTTCGAAGTCGAGCTCTCCGAAGCGCTGGCGCAGAAACTCGGGGTCAAGGCCAAGATCCAGCCGACCAAATGGGACGGCATCCTCGCTGCGCTGGAATCCAAGCGTCTGGACCTCGTTGTCAATCAGGTGACCATCTCCGACGAGCGCAAGAAGAAGTATGATTTCTCCGAACCCTACACTGTCTCCGGCATTCAGGCCCTCGTGCTGAAAAGCAAAGAGTCGGCGCTGAATATCAAGACCGCCGCTGACCTGTCCGGCAAGAAAGTCGGTGTCGGCCTGGGCACCAACTACGAGCAGTGGGTTCGCGCCAACGTGCCGGGTGCTGACGTGCGCACCTACGATGATGATCCGACCAAGTTCGCCGACCTCAACAACGGTCGTACCGATGCCATCCTGATCGACCGTCTGGCTGCACTCGAATACGCCAAGAAAGCCCCGAAAACCGTGGCTGCCGGTGAGGCCTTCTCCCGTCAGGAATCCGGTATCGCCCTGCGCAAAGGCGAGCCTGAACTGCTGGCTGCGGTGAACAAGGCGCTGGACGAACTGCGTGCCGACGGCACCCTTGAGAAACTGTCGAAGAAATACTTCAACGCAGACGTCACTAAATAATGGAAGAGGCTTTCCAACTCGCGCTGGATTCCGCGCCCTTCCTGTTGAAGGGCGCGTACTACACGGTAGTTCTCAGCCTCGGCGGGATGTTCTTCGGTCTGCTGCTGGGCTTCGGCCTGGCACTGATGCGCCTGTCGCGCTTCAAATCGGTCAGTTGGCTGGCCCGCATCTACGTGTCGTTCTTCCGCGGTACGCCGTTGCTGGTGCAGCTGTTTGTGATCTATTACGGCCTGCCGCAACTGGGCATGGAGCTTGATCCGCTGCCGGCGGCACTGATCGGCTTTTCGCTGAACATGGCCGCCTACGCCTGTGAAATCCTGCGTGCCGCGATCGGTTCGATCGAACGCGGTCAGTGGGAAGCTGCTGCGAGTATCGGCATGACCCGCGCGCAGACCTTGCGGCGGGCCATCCTGCCGCAAGCGATGCGCACGGCATTGCCGCCGCTGGGCAACAGCTTCATTTCGCTGGTCAAGGACACGGCGCTGGCCGCCACCATCCAGGTGCCGGAACTGTTCCGTCAGGCGCAGCTGATTACCGCCCGGACCTTCGAAGTCTTCACCATGTATCTTGCCGCTGCGCTGATCTACTGGATTCTGGCCACAGTGCTTTCGCACTTCCAGAACAAGTTGGAAGAGCGGGTCAATCGGCATGACCAGGAGTCCTGACCCGATGATTGTCGTGGAAAAACTGACCAAGCAATTCAAGGGTCAGGTCGTGCTCAACGGCATCGACCTTGAGGTAAAGGAAGGCGAAGTCGTCGCGATCATCGGCCCCAGCGGCTCGGGGAAAACGACGTTCCTGCGCTGTCTGAATTTCCTCGAAGAACCCACCAGCGGCCGGATCAAGGTCGGCGATATCGAAATCGATACCGGCCGCCCGTTGAACCAGCAACAGAGTCTGGTGCGTAACCTGCGCCAGCACGTCGGTTTCGTGTTCCAGAACTTCAACCTGTTCCCCCATCGCACTGCCTTGGAAAACGTCATCGAAGGCCCGATCGTGGTCAAGAAGATGCCGCGCGACCAGGCCGTTGCGCTGGGCAAGAAGCTGCTGACCAAGGTTGGGCTCGCCGGCAAAGAGGATGCTTATCCGCGTCGTCTCTCCGGTGGCCAACAGCAGCGCGTGGCGATCGCCCGGGCGCTGGCAATGGAGCCGGAAGTCATCCTCTTCGACGAACCGACCTCAGCGCTCGATCCGGAACTGGTTGGCGAGGTGCTGGCAACCATTCGAGGACTTGCGGAAGAAAATCGCACCATGGTGATTGTCACCCATGAAATGGGATTCGCCCGTGACGTGGCCAATCGTGTGGTGTTTTTCGACAAGGGCGTAATTGTCGAGCAAGGTGAAGCGAAAGCACTGTTTGCCAACCCGAAAGAAGAACGCACCCAACAGTTTCTCAGCAAGTTTCTGAATCACGCCTGAGAACTTTCTCTGCAATAGCTCTTAACTTCCACGGATGGAAGTTAGCTTTTCTCTCCCGCACTTGTACCTTTCAGATATTTATTATCAGCGCATGCAAGATACATTGCGCAATGCATGCATTCATCTTTGAGTCATCGCATCCCTATACGTTTGCTCAAGCATAAACCCGCACAAAACGCAGCGGAATCGGCGTTTTTCTGTAGCTGCTTTCGCCGCTCCGCCGAGGTACAGTGCCTCAATGGTGTAGGAGATTTCTGATTAACTTGTAATTCACGGATTAACTAACCCCGTCTATTGACACCCCTCTCCGCAGACTTTTATCTAGTCGGCAACCGGCGCCACTTAGTTCAAAAAAACCAAATCAATACTGAGCAAAATACTTGTCACTTTATTGCCAGTTGATTCGCGCCTTTTGTTTTCCAGAAACGGATTTCGCTGCAAGACTTCAAGGAGAGAAACCGATGACCCGCACTTCGCACACCCCCGAACTTGCAGCGCCAACGCTGGCATGCGCACAGACAACCGGCGTCAACCTGGCGACAGCCGCTCACCTGCTGGTCAATGTGCCGCCCTACCCTGGCATGGACGATGGCGACCTGATCGAGCTGTTCTGGAACAAGTGTTATGTCGCTTCCAAAGTCCTCAGCGCGGCCGATGTCGGCGCGCCCGTCAGCCTGCGGGTGCCGGAGAGTTTCATCGGCAACGGTACCGCCCGCATTCACTACCGCGTGATGCAGGTCGGCCAAGGCCCCGCCCTGTCCTCAGCGACCCGGGTGCAGGTCAAACTTGATTGCCCCGGTGGCCAGCCCACCGGGCAGTGCGAAGACGAAAATCAGCAACTGGCACCGGTGATCATCCCGGAGGCGATTCGCCGTCAGGGCGTAAACCCCAACCAGATCAAACGCGGCGTGCCGCTGACCATCGAACCCTATCTGAACATGGCTGAAGACGACGCCATCACCCTGCGCTGGGGCGATGTGCGCATGGATCTGACGCCGGTCACGGCGGCCGACGTCGGGCTGCCGATTCAGGTGTGGGTGCCACCGGCAGTCATCGTCGAAGCGGGCGAAGATCTGCGACTGGACGTGACCTATTGCATCCTCGACCGGGTCGGTAACAACTCGCGCTGGGCGCCGCCGCGCACATTGAAAATCGGCTGCGTGAATCCGTATGTGAAAGTCCCGTTGAACCCCGAATTCAAGGCCGCCGAATCGCGCACCAAGTGAGCGCCGCTCAGGATGGGAGGTACGTTACCTCTCACCTGAAAATCGGCAACCCACGCTGACATCCCCCCTTCTATGCATATTCCTAAAAGTTAGTTTATTTAATTTTTATACGCGCTTAGGGTATATGAACCGGACCACCGGACATTCTTTCAATCGTCGCACTTCGCGGCGTTTTTCATGAGATGTGAGGTAGGTATGGTCCGGAACACAATCACCCCAGTGCAGATCGCCAGGGCATTGCGTGCAGCCAGGGAGCGGCACTGATGTCCAGTCTTGCAGATGCAAACGTGCAGTCCGATCTGGACATCGCCCCGCTGTTGTTGCCCGCGCAAGTACTGCGCAACGACGCTCAAGCGATCAAGGCCGCCCATGACCTGGCGCAGGTTGCCCGCGTGCAGGCGGCCAAACGCGACCGCCAGCGCAAGCTGCCGTGGTCGGAAATCGAACAGTTCACCCGTAGCGGTCTGGGCAGCATTGCCATCCCCCGTGAATACGGCGGCCCTCAGGTTTCCTTCGTCACGCTGGCCGAAGTGTTCGCGATCATTTCCGCCGCCGACCCGGCGCTCGGGCAGATCCCGCAGAACCAGTTCGGCATCATCAATCTGGTCCTCGGCAGCGCCACCGAAGCGCAGAAAAAGCAGCTGTTCCAGAGTGTTCTGGAAGGCTGGCGCATCGGTAACGCCGGCCCGGAACGCGGCACAAAAAATACTCTGGAACTGAAAGCGCGCATCACCGCCGATGGCGACGACTACGTGATCAACGGCCAGAAGTTCTACTCCACCGGTGCCCTGTTTGCGCACTGGGTCGCGGTGAAAGCGCTCAACGATGACGGCAAGCAAGTGCTGGCTTTCGTCCGTCGCGGCACACCGGGTTTGCGTATCGTTGATGACTGGTCGGGCTTTGGCCAGCGCACCACCGCCAGCGGCACGATTTTGCTGAACAACGTGCGCGTCGAATCGAGCCTGGTCATCGACAACTGGAAGATCAATGAGAAGCCGAACACCCAAGGCGCAGTGTCGCAGCTGATTCAAGCGGCGATCGATGCCGGCATCGCCCGTGGCGCCATCGACGACGCCATCGAGTTCGTCAAGACCCGCGCACGGCCATGGATCGACGCCAAGGTCGAGCGCGCCAGCGATGACCTCTACGTGATCGCCGATATCGGCAAACTGAAAATCGAACTGCACGCTGCCGAAGCACTGCTGCGCAAGGCCGGCAAAGTACTCGATCAGGTCCACGCCGCACCGCTGACTGCCGAATCGGCCGCACGCGCGTCTATCGCCGTGGCCGAAGCGAAAGTGCTGACCACCGAAGTTTCGCTGCTGGCCAGCGAAAAGCTGTTCGAACTGGCGGGCAGTCGCGCAACCCTTGCCGAATTCAATCTCGACCGCCACTGGCGCAACGCACGCGTGCACACCCTGCACGACCCGGTGCGCTGGAAATATCACGCGGTCGGCGCTTATCGCCTCAACGGCACCTTGCCGGCTCGCCATTCCTGGATCTGAGACGACCAGACATCTGGAGGAAAAACATGACGCTTTCCCATCACGTCGCGGTCATCACCAGCGATGAGCAAGCCCTGATCGTCGCCAGCGACCTGGCCGAAGACTTCAAGCGCGACAGTGCCCTGCGCGACCGCGAACGCCGCCTGCCATTGGCGGAGCTCGAAGTGTTTTCCCGCTCCGGTTTGTGGGGCATCAGCGTGCCGAAAGAATATGGCGGCGCTGGCGTATCCAACGTCACCCTGGCCACAGTCATCGCGCTGATCGCCCAGGCCGACGGCTCGCTGGGACAGATTCCGCAGAACCATTTCTACGCGCTGGAAGTGCTGCGCGTGAACGGCAGCGACGAACAGAAACAGCGCCTGTACGCCGAGGTACTCGCCGGGCAACGCTTCGGCAATGCCTTGGCAGAACTGGGCACCAAAACCGCTCACGACCGCGTCACGCGCCTCACCCGCGACGGCGAGGGTTATCGCATCAACGGTCGCAAGTTCTACTCGACCGGGGCGATTTACGCGCAGCGCATCCCGACGTCGGTAGTTGATGAAAACGGTGTGCAGCAACTGGCCTTCGTCCCGCGTGAGAGCAAAGGCCTGACGGTGATCGACGACTGGAGCGGCTTCGGCCAGCGCACCACCGGCAGCGGCTCGGTGGTGTTCGAAGATGTGTATGTGGCGACTGAAGACGTGCTGCCGTTCCAGAGCGCCTTCGAGCGCCCGACCACCGTCGGCCCGCTGGCGCAGATTCTTCACGCCGCCATCGACACTGGCATTGCCCGCGCCGCTTACGAAGATGCGTTGCACTTCGTGCGCAGCAAGACCCGTCCGTGGATCGATTCCGGCAACGACAAGGCCACCGAAGATCCGCTGACGCTGAAGAGCTTCGGCCACTTGAGCATTCGTCTGCACGCCACCGAAGCCTTGCTCGAACGCGCCGGCGAATTCCTTGATGCTGCGCAAGCTGAAACCAATGCTGACACTGTCGCCGCCGCATCGATCGCGGTGGCTGAAGCGCGCGCAATCAGCACGGAAATTTCCCTCGCCGCTGGCAGTACGCTGTTCGAACTCGCCGGCAGTCAGGCGACGCTGAGTGAGCACGGCCTCGACCGGCACTGGCGCAACGCTCGCGTGCACACCCTGCATGACCCAGTGCGCTGGAAATATCACGCGGTGGGCAATTACTACCTCAACGATGAAAAGCCGCCGCTGCGGGGGACCATCTGATGGCCGCCGCGAAAAAGAAGATCCTGCTCAATGCGTTCAACATGAACTGCATCGGCCATATCAATCATGGCCTGTGGACGCATCCGCGCGACACCTCGACCCGCTACAACACCATCGAATACTGGACCGAACTGGCGCAGCTGTTGGAGCGCGGATTATTCGATGGCTTGTTCATCGCTGACATCGTCGGCGTCTACGACGTCTACCAGAACTCGGTGGACGTGACGCTGAAAGAGTCGATCCAGTTGCCGGTCAACGATCCGCTGCTACTGGTTTCGGCGATGGCCGCTGTCACCAAAAACCTCGGCTTCGGCCTGACCGCCAATCTCACTTACGAACCGCCGTATCTGTTCGCTCGACGCATGTCCACGCTCGATCATCTGAGTCGCGGCCGGGTCGGCTGGAACATCGTCACCGGTTACCTGGACAGCGCTGCCAAAGCCATGGGTCTGCGCGAACAGGTCGAACACGACCGTCGCTATGACCAGGCCGAAGAATATCTGCAGGTGTTGTACAAACTCTGGGAAGGCAGCTGGGAAAACGGCGCGGTGCTCAATGACCGGGAGCAGCGCATCTACGCCAGCCCGGAAAAAGTGCACAAGGTCGAGCACAGGGGCGAGTTCTATCAGGTCGAGGGCTATCACCTCTGCGAACCTTCACCGCAGCGCACGCCAGTGCTGTTTCAGGCTGGCAGCTCCGATCGCGGATTGCTCTTCGCCGGGCGGCACGCCGAGTGCGTGTTCATCAGCGGTCAGAACAAACCGTCGACCAAGGTGCAGGTCGATAAAGTCCGCGCCAGCGCGGTCGAGGCCGGGCGCAATCCGCAAGACATCAAGGTGTTCATGGGCCTCAACGTCATTGTCGGTGCCACTGAAGAGGCGGCTTGGGCCAAGCATGCCGAGTACTTGAGTTACGCCAGTGCCGAGGCTGGCGTGGCGCACTTTTCCGCGTCCACCGGCATCGACTTTGCCCAATACGAAATCGACGAACCGATCCAGTACGTGAAGAGCAACGCGATTCAGTCGGCGACGAAAAATCTGCAGAACAACGACTGGACCCGACGCAAATTGCTCGAGCAACACGCCCTCGGAGGCCGCTACATCACCGTGGTCGGTTCGCCCGCGCAAGTGGCGGATGCGCTGGAATCGTGGATCGCCGAAACCGGGCTGGACGGTTTCAACCTGACCCGCATCGTCACCCCGGAAAGCTATGTCGATTTCATCGAACTGGTGATTCCCGAGTTGCAGCGGCGCGGCTCGTACAAGACCGCCTATGACGACGGCACCTTGCGCGAGAAGTTGTTTCACGGGGAGGCGCAGTTGCCCGAGCAACACACCGGTTCCGCGTTTCGCCGCTAAAAGCATCGCGAGCAGGCTCACTCCTACAGGGGAACGCATTCCAAATGTAGGAGTGAGCCTGCTCGCGATGAGGCCATAACAGACACCACACATCTTATGCACTGACTGGAAAAAACCATCATGACCAAGAAACTCCTGTCCCACCCAGTCAAAGCACTGGCCCTGGCCTTCGGCCTGTTCAGCTCGGCTATCTTCGCCGCCGATGCACCGTTGAAAATCGGCACCACCGCCGCGTTTGCCATTCCGCTGGAAGCCGCCGTCGAAGAGGCCTCCAGGCAAGGCCTGAAAGTCGAGCTGGTGGAATTCACCGACTGGATCGCGCCCAACGTCAGCCTCGCCGCTGGTGATATCGACGTGAATTACTTCCAGCACATCCCGTTCCTGGAAAACGCCAAAGCCGCGTCCGGTTTCGATCTGGTGCCGTTCGCACCGGGGATCATCAACAACGTCGGCCTGTATTCGAAGAAATACAAAAGCTTCGATGAGCTGCCCGAAGGCGCCAGCGTCGCCATCGCCAACGATCCGATCAACAGCGGTCGCGGGCTGCAATTGCTCGCCAAGGCCGGGTTGATCACCTTGAAACCGGGCGTCGGCTACAAGGCCACCGAGGACGACATCGTCGCCAACCCGAAGAAGATCAGGATCCTTCAGGTCGAAGCCGTGCAACTGGTGCGCGCGTATGACGACGCCGATCTGGTCCAGGGTTACCCGGCCTATATCCGATTGGCGAAGACCTTCGATGCCGGCTCGGCGCTGCTGTTCGACGGTCTCGATCACAAGGAATACGTGATCCAGTTCGTCATCCAGCCGAAGAGCAAAACCGACCCGCGCCTGATCAAGTTCGTCGACATCTATCAGCATTCGCCAGCCGTTCGCGCGGCGCTGGATAAAGCCCACGGCAAGCTCTATCAGGCCGGTTGGGAAAGCTGAACATGACTGCCGCGATCCAACGGCGACTGGAGCTTCCAGAGCCACACAATGCTGAACAAACCGAGCTGCACCCCGAGTTGAATCGCGCCCACGTACGCTTTATCGGCCTGGGCAAAACCTACAACGGCCGGCAAGGCCCGGTCGCGGCTTTGCAGGGCATCGACCTGGCAATCCAGCGCGGGGAAGTGTTCGGCATCATCGGCCGCAGCGGCGCCGGCAAGTCGTCGTTGATCCGTACGATCAATCGTCTCGAGCAACCGACATCGGGCCGCGTGCTGATCGATCAGGTGGATATCGGCGAGTTCGATGAAGACCGCCTCGTCGCCCTGCGCCGACGCATCGGCATGATCTTCCAGCACTTCAATCTGATGTCGGCCAAGACCGTATGGCAGAACGTCGAGTTGCCGCTGAAAGTGGCCGGTGTGCCGAAAGCGCAACGCGAGAACAAGGTCCGCGAACTGCTCGAACTGGTCGGCCTGCAAGGCAAGCACAAGGCATACCCGGCGCAGCTTTCCGGCGGGCAGAAACAGCGCGTCGGCATCGCCCGCGCGCTGGTACATGACCCGGACATTCTGCTCTGCGATGAAGCGACGTCGGCCCTCGACCCGGAAACCACGCAGTCGATCCTCGGCCTGTTGCGCCAGATCAATAAACGCCTGGGCCTGACCATTGTGCTGATCACTCACGAGATGGCGGTGATCCGCGAGATTTGCGACCGCGTCGTCGTGCTCGAGCATGGCCATGTGGTCGAGCAAGGGCCGGTGTGGCAAGTGTTCGGCAATCCGCAACACGCAGTCAGCCAGACCCTGCTGGCGCCGCTGCAGCACGCTCTGCCGGAAGAATTGCAAAGCCGTTTGCAGGCGCAATCCACGGCTTCTGATGCGGCGGTGGTGTTGCGTTTGCAGTTCACCGGCAGTGCGGCAGACGAGCCGGATCTGGCCGCGTTATTCGCTGCATTGGGTGGCCGGGTGAAGCTGCTTCAGGGCGGTGTCGAACGGATCCAGGGTCATGCGCTGGGGCAGCTGTTGCTGGCCGTCAGCGGCTCGACTTTCAGCGCCGAACAATTGCGTGAACGCGCCGGACACTGGGCGCAACGGGTGGAGGTATTGGGTTATGTGGTTTGATCGCTTGCTGCAGGGTTTTATCGACACCTTTTTGATGGTCGGCGTGTCGTCGCTGATCGCGCTGCTGGTGGGCATTCCCATGGCGGTGATTCTGGTCACCAGCGACAAGGGCGGGATCTATCAAGCGCCGCTGCTGAACCGCGCCTTGGGCGCCTTCGTCAATCTGTTCCGCTCGATTCCATTCCTGATTCTGATGGTCGCCCTGATTCCATTCACCCGCCTGATCGTCGGCACCACATACGGTGTGTGGGCCGCTGTGGTTCCGCTGACAATCGCGGCAACGCCGTTCTTTGCGCGGATCGCCGAAGTGAGTCTGCGCGAGGTCGATCATGGCCTGATCGAAGCGGCACAGGCGATGGGCTGCCGACGCTGGCACATCGTCTGGCATGTACTGTTGCCCGAGGCGCTGCCCGGAATTGTCGGAGGGTTCACCATCACCCTGGTGACAATGATCAACTCTTCGGCGATGGCCGGTGCAATCGGTGCGGGCGGGTTGGGGGATATCGCTTACCGCTACGGCTATCAGCGCTTCGACAGTCAGATCATGTTGACGGTGATTGTCTTGCTGGTGGCGTTGGTGGCGCTGATTCAATTGGGTGGAGACAGGCTGGCGCGAGGTCTGAATAAGCGCTAAGGTCGATAGCGGCAGGTGGCCATCAACCGAGCCGATGTGATCGCACTATTTTGGGCAACGCCTGTAGTTAAAATCAGAAGCTTCCTACATGATTTTTATCGTTTCGCCAGCCCGAACCACGCGGGTTTGCAGGACGCTTCCTAGAATGATTTGCCCGCTTGTACCCGAAATATCCCGTAGCTAATCTCCGGTCGTCACTGTTTTGCGGTGACCGGATTCAGTTGTCCGGATTCGCTGGGCGTGCAGTCAGGCCTGACCTCGGCAGAGGCTTTAACTGTCCGATGTTGGCTGTGCGCAAGGCACTTTCGGGTGCGCCGATAACCGGCGGCCGGCGACTGATCCGCGTGCAGCCGCCGCCCTGCTCGTTTAGTCGCGAAATGGTTGGCTCCCACTTGTAGTCAGGAGTTTACCCATGGAAAAAAATCTTGCCGATCCGCCACTCAGCCTTACCTCAAGCAAGCGGTTCACCGAGGATTTGCTCAAGGATCGCTCCGCACTGTGCCGCGCCGTCGACTCGCATCTGGCTGGCACACAGGTCACGTTGGCGGGACAGAAACGTGTCTACAGCATCAGCGAGGATGTGACGCTGGAGGATGCGCAGTTGTATGTCGCCGATCTGCTGCGCTGCGCTTCGGTGACCGTGCATCAATGCGGTGATCAGCTCGGGGGCGCGGATCGCGCCATGGTGTTCTCGGTCTGGCATCTGCTGGAAATGGCCAAAGCGATGATGGACCGTTCGATCGATTGTCTGGGAGCGAAGCAGCTCTGAAGCCTGGCACCCATCGCCGCCCGCACTGAAGCCAGCGCAGGCGGCGTTTTTTTGCCGGCAAAACAGCTTATAGTCCGCCCTCACATCGCCAATACAGCATCGATCATGAAAACGCCCAGCGACCTCGAACAGATCACCGCCACTACTCTTGGTCACTACAACTCGGTAGCCGAGGATTTCCGTGAGGGCACTCGCGACCACGATGTCAGCCAGAATATCGAAGCGCTGTTGCGCCACATTCAGGCGGAGCCGCCGTTGACGATTCTGGATTTCGGCTGCGGTCCGGGACGGGATTTGCAGACGTTCACGCGCATGGGCCACCACGCGATCGGCCTCGATGGCTCGCAGGAATTCGCGCGCATGGCCCGCGAGGACAGCGGTTGCGAAGTCTGGCAGCAGGACTTTCTGCAACTTGACCTGCCCGCCGCACGCTTCGACGGCATTTTCGCCAATGCCGTGCTGTTTCATGTGCCGTTGCAGGTATTGCCGCAGGTGCTGCGGCAATTGCACGACACCCTGAAACCGGGCGGTGTGTTGTTCAGCTCCAATCCGCGTGGCGACAACCGGGAGGGCTGGAACGGGCCGCGCTACGGCTCGTACCACGATCTCGAGGCCTGGCGCGGTTTGTTGACGGCGGCGGGGTTTGTCGAGCTTGAGCATTACTACCGGCCCGCCGGTTTGCCCCGCGAACAGCAGCCTTGGCTGGCGAGCGTGTGGCATAAATCTTCATAAACCGTTCTGACGCCTTCGCGAGCAGGCTCACTCCTACAGGGGACGCATTTCAACTGTAGGAGTGAGCCTGCTCGCGATGAGTGCGCAGCACTCGCTTTTAAGCCGCGTCCTTCTGCGGTTCACGAATCTTGTACCAGGCCACATACAGCGCCGGCAGGAACAGCAGCGTCAGCAACGTCGCCACGACGATGCCGCCAATCATCGCGTAGGCCATCGGCCCCCAGAACACCTCCCGCGCAATCGGGATCATGCCCATGCTCGCCGCTGCGGCGGTCAGCAGGATGGGGCGGCGCCGATGTTCGGTGGCTTCGACCACCGCGTCCCACGGCGCGTAGCCCTTTTGCTCGAACTCATCGATCTGGGTCACCAGGATCACCGAGTTGCGGATGATGATGCCGATCAGCGCAAGAATCCCGAGGATCGCCACAAAGCCCATCGGCGTACCGGTCGGCACCAGCGCCAGCACTACGCCGATCAGCCCCAGCGGGGCGACACTGGCGACCAAGAACATCTTCTGCACGCTGTGCAACTGGATCATCAGGAACGTCGCCATCAGAAACAGCATCAGCGGCAGCACCTTGGCAATCGGCCCCTGGGCCTTGCCGCTTTCCTCGACCGTACCGCCGGTGGCGACCTTGTAGCCGACCGGCAATTTCGACGCAAAAGCGTCGATCGACGGCTTGAGCAATTTCACCAGATCGGTCGGCTGAATCTCGTCGCGCACCGAGGCCTTGATGGTAATGGTCGGCAAGCGATCACGACGCCACACCAGCGGCTGCTCCAGTTCATAGCGCACGGTGGCGAACGCCAGCAGCGGAATCGAGGTGCCGCTCGGCGTGACGATCTGCAGGTTCTGCAGGGTTTCCGGGGTACCGCGCTCGGAGTCCACCGCGCGACCGACCACGTTGATCAGGTAGATGTCGTCATCAACCTGGGTCAACGGCGAGCCGCTGACGATGCTGTTCATCAGGTTGGCGACGTCTTCGGACGACAGCCCGAGTTGCCGCGCCTTGTCCTGGGCGATGTCGATGCGCAGGACTTTGCCCGGTTCGTTCCAGTCGTAAATGATCTCGCCGATGTGCGGGTTCTTGTCCAGTTCGGTGGCCAGATCGATGGCGTGTTTGCGCACCTGATCGACGTCCTTGCCGCTGACCCGGTACTGAATCGGACGCCCCACTGGAGGCCCCATCTCCAGGGCCTGCACGTAGCTGCCGATGCCGACGAAGTCTTTGTGCAGGCGCTCGCGCAAGCGCTGGCTGAGGGCCTCGCGGGCCTCGAAATCCTTGCTGACGATCACCAGTTGCGCGTAGTACGGATTCTGCAATTGCTGATCGAGGGGCAGGTAGAAACGGATCGCGCCCTGACCGATGTAAGTGCTCCAGCGCACGATGTCCGGATCGCCCTTGAGCGTTGCTTCGAGCTTGTCCACCGCTTTGCGGGTTTCATCGATCGAGGCGTTTTGCGGCAGGTTCAGGTCGACGAGAATTTCCGGGCGGTCGGATGCCGGGAAAAACTGGTTCTGTACGAAGCGCATGCAGAACACTGCCAGCACGAACAACAGCACGGTGACACCGATCGCCCACCAGCGATTGCGCATGGCCCACAACAGACCGCCGTTGAACGCCCGGCCGACGCGACCCGGCTCGGCATCATGGGCCTTCACCTTGTCGCTGAGGATGTGCACGCCAATCACCGGCGCGAAGAACACCGCCACCACCCACGAGACGATCATCGCTACCGCGATCACCGCGAACAGCGTGAACGTGTACTCACCGGCAGAGCTGGCGTTGAGGCCAATGGGCACGAAACCGGCGACGGTCACCAGCGTACCGGTGAGCATCGGGAACGCCGTCGAGGTGTAGGCGAAGGTCGCCGCCTGCTCCTTGCTCTCGCCCATTTCCAGACGCGTGACCATCATTTCCACGGTGATCATCGCGTCGTCCACCAGCAGGCCAAGGGCAATGATCAGCGCGCCGAGGGAAATCCGCTGCATGGTGATGCCGCTGTATTCCATGAATACAAAGACCATCGCCAGCACCAGCGGAATCGAGCACGCCACCACCAGGCCGGCGCGCACGCCGAGGCTGATGAAGCTCACCACCAGCACGATGATGACCGCTTCGAACAGGGCGCTGGTGAAACCGCCAACGGCCTCTTCCACCACCACCGCCTGATCGGAAACCGTGTGCACGCCAACGCCGACCGGCAGATCAGCGGTGAGCTGGTCGATGCGCTCGTGCAGCGCTTTACCGAACTCCTGAACGTTGCCGCCCTTCTGCATGGCAATCGCCAGGCCGATCGCCGGTTTGCCGTCGAAGCGGAATTCCGGCGTCGCCGGGTCGACGTAGCCACGGCTGATCTCGGCGATGTCGGCCAGACGATAGAAGCGATCATTGAGCTTGAGATTGACCTCGGCGAGGTCTTTTTCCGAAGCGAACTGGCCCGAGGTGCGTACGGAAATCCGCTCTGGCCCCGCCTCGATCACCCCGGCCGGGGTCACGGCGTTCTGCGATTGCAGGCTCTGCACCACCTGGCGCTGGTCGATACCCAGCGCTGCGAGTTTGCGCGTGGAGAAATTCAGGTAAATCGTTTCGTCCTGCTGGCCGACCATTTCGATCTTGCCCAGCCCGGGCACGTTGCGGATTTCGGCGCGCGCCTGTTCCACATAATCGCGCAACTGGCGCATGGTCAGGCCGTCGGCGGTGAAGGCGTAGACCGAGCCGTACACGTCACCGAATTCATCATTGAATCCCGGGCCCTGAATGCCTTGGGGGAACTGGCCGCGAATGTCGTCGATCTTCTTGCGCACCTGGTACCAGATTTCCGGGATGTCCTTGGCACTGGTGGTGTCACGCAGGTACACGTACACCGTCGATTCGCCGGGGCGGGTGTAGCTTTTCACGTAGTCGAGGGAATCGAGTTCCTCAAGTTTTTTCTCGATGCGGTCGGTGACCTGCTTGAGGGTTTCTTCCTGGGTCGCGCCCGGCCATTTGGTCTGGATCACCATGGTCTTGATGGTGAATGACGGGTCTTCTTCGCGCCCCAAATTGAAGTACGAGAACACCCCCATCAGCAGCCCGACGAACATCAGGTACCACACGAAAGACTGGTGCTTGAGGGCCCATTCGGAGAGGTTGAAAGAGCCTTTCATTGACTGTCCTCGTCAAGTTTTACCGATTGTCCGGGTTTGAGACTGTTGACGCCGGCGCTGACCACGCGTTCGCCGTTTTGCACACCGCCGGCCAGCACCACGCTGTTGTCACCACGGCTGACCACGCTGACCTCACGCGGGTTGACGGTTTTGTTTTGCGTGTCGATCACCCAGATCCGGGTTTTGCCATCGACTTCCTGCAAGGCCGTGAGCGGCAGCTCGATCCGCGGCTTGATCGCCGAGCTGAGGGTCACGCTGATCGCGGTGCCGAGGCGGAAACCGTCCGGCGTATCCGACAACGTCAGACGGGCGCGACGGGTGCGCGTAGCGCTTTGTGCCTGGGGCTCGATCTCGCGGATGATCGCCGTGGTGTTGATGCTCGGGTCCAGTTGCGCGGCCACCGAGAACACCACGTCGCTGGGCAACTGATCGACCAGCGTATCGGGCAGGTCGATCACCGCTTCCTTGATGTCCGGTTGCGCCAGCGTCACCACTTGTTGCCCGGCGGTCACCACCTGCCCGGCCTCGGCGTTCCACGCGGTGACCACGGCTTTGTGATCGGAGCGCAGCTCGGTGTAGCTCAGTTGATCCTTGCTCTGGCTGACCGCCGCGCGTGCCTGATCGAGCGAGGCCTGGGTGGTTTTCAGGTCGGTGTTGGCGACGTCCAGTTGCGCCTGGGCACCGACGCCGCGATCGAACAGCGCTTGCTGACGACGTGCGTTGGCCTGGGCGTTGATCAGTTGCGCCTGGATCCTCGCCAGATCACCTTGGGCCGAACGCAACTGATTCTGCTGGTCGGACGGGTCGAGGGTGGCGAGCAAAGTGCCCTTCTGCACCTCGGCGCCGACATCGACGTTACGCCGGGCGATCCGGCCGCCGACGCGGAAACCGGTGTTGCTCTCGTAGCGCGCCTGAATGCTGCCGGCAAAGCGCCCGAGGCTTTCTTCGTTCAGCGCTTTGACCGTGACCGACAGCACCGGGCGTACCGGTTCCGGTGGTTTTTCCTTTTCCGAGCAGGCGCCCAGCAGCAGCGCCATGCACAACAGGCCGAGACGCTTCATGGCTGCGCTCCCGGTTGCAGATCCTTGTAGGTGTTTTCGGCAATCTCGACTTTCATGCCGGGGTGCAGCAACTGGCCGCCGGCGACGATGACTTTCTCGCCGCCCTTGAGGCCTTCGCTGATGATCACTTTGCCGGTCAGGTAACGACCGACGGTGACCGTATGCAACTGCGCTTCGCCCTTGTCATCGACCAGCCATACCGCCGGGTCGCTGATGTTTTTCGTCAGCGCCGACCAGGGCAGTTCCACCGCCGATTTGCCGGTGCCTTTGGCGGTGGCGCTCACCACCGAACCGAGCTGCATGCCCGGCGGCAGTTTGTCGAGGCTGACCTTGACCTGCACGGTGCCTGACTGCGCCGATACCGAGGGGGTGATTTCGCGCACGGTGCCGGTGGTTTTGATTTCAGGGTTGTCGAGCAGGCTGACCACGATCGAACGATCGGACGGCCGCTCGGCCAGCAGCGATTCGTAGACATTGAACACTGCGTCGCGGTCGCCATCGCGGGCAAGGCTGAAAATCGGTGCGGTGGCCTGTACCACTTGGCCGACTTCAGCCTGGCGCTCGGTGATCACGCCCGGTGCATCGGCGATCAGCGAGGTATAGCTGAGCTGGTCCCTGGCGTTGGCCAACTGCGCCTGCGCCGCGCTCAATGCGCTCTGGCTGCTGCGCAGCGCCGCTTGCGCCGAATCGTATTCGCTCTGACTGGTGTAGCCCTTGGGCAGGAGTTTTTGCTGACGGACGAAGGCCGCCGCGGCTTGCTTGACGCGGGCCTGTTCGGCGACGACTTGGGCCTGAGCGGAATCGACATTGGTCTGCAGATCTTTCGGATCGAGCTTGGCCAGTACCTGTTTGGCCGTGACCCGGTCGCCGACATCGACCATGCGCTGAATGATCTTGCCGCCGACGCGGAACGACAGCTGCGTCTGCACCCGCGCCTGCACATCACCGGTGAGGGTCACCGCTGCGGCGTAGTTGGCCGGTTCGACCGCTTGCACAAAGACCCGTGGCAGGTATTCCTGAGCAGGTTTCTTGTCGCCGCAAGCGGTGAGCAAAGTGAACAGACTCAGCATGACCGCTGTTTTCATTCCGGGACTTGCCATGCAGACTCCTTCCTGTGTACGAACGTGCAAGTGACGATACGACTGTGAGCTTAGAACAGGGTTCAACGTTCGCCTGAGCGATCACAACATTTCCGTGCAGGAGCTGCCGAAGGCTGCGATCTTTGCTTTTTCAAGATCAAAAGATCGCAGCCTGCGGCAGCTCCTCCAAGGGCCGCCCGAAGAGAAGGAATTCCATGCTCAATACCCTGGCCGTGGCCAATTACCGCTCGATCAACAAACTGGTGATTCCGCTCGGGCGCCTGAACCTCATTACGGGACCCAATGGCAGCGGCAAGTCCAACCTCTATCGCGCCCTGCGCCTGCTGGCGGAAACCGCGCAGGGCGGCGTGGTCAATGCGCTGGCGCGTGAGGGCGGGCTGGAATCGACGTTCTGGGCCGGGCCGGAAACCATCAGCCGGCGCATGCGCAACGGTGAGGTGGCGATCGAGGCGACGGTGCGCCAGGGCGTGAAACGGTTGCGCCTGGGATTTGCCGGCGAGGATTTCAGTTACGCCATTGGCCTGGGCCTGCCGGAGCCGAGCCGTTCCTGTTTTTCGCTCGATCCGGAAATCAAACGTGAATGCATCTGGGCCGGCCCGGTGTTTCGCCCGGCGAGCCTGCTGGTCGACCGCAACGGCCCGATGATTCGCGCCCGCGAAGGTCGTACCTGGGATGTGCTGGCGCAACACACGCCGAACTTCGACAGCCTGTTCGATCAGGTCGGCAATCTGCGCAGCTCGCCGGAAGTGTTCCAGATGCGCGAGTTCATCCGCCGCTGGCGCTTCTATGATCACTTTCGCAGCGATGCCGACGCGCCGGTGCGTCAGCCGCAATTGGGCACGCGCACGCCAGTGTTGCACCACGACGGTCGCGATCTGGCGGCAGCCTTGCAGACGATTATCGAAATCGGCGACCCGCAGGCGTTAAGCGCGGCGATCAGCGATGCGTTTCCCGGCGCGCGACTGAACATCGCGCCGTTGGCCGGTGGCCGTTTCGCCATCGAGTTTTATCAGGAAGGCTTGCTGCGGCCGTTGTCAGCGGCAGAGCTGTCGGACGGGACCTTGCGCTATCTGCTGTTGGTCGCAGCCCTACTGACTCCGCGACCGCCATCGCTGATGGTGCTCAACGAACCGGAAACCAGCCTGCATCCGGACCTGCTGCCGGCGCTGGCGCGACTGATCATCTGCGCTTCAGAGCAATGCCAGGTGTGGGTGGTGTCCCACGCGCGGCGGCTGATCTCGGCATTGCAGGAAGATCCGCAGTGCAATTGCATCGTGCTGGAGAAGACGCTGGGGCAGACCGGGATTGTCGGCCAGCGGGTGCTGGATGAGCCAGCGTGGCACTGGCCGGATTGAGGGTGCCAGCGAAAAGCCCCTCACCCTGACCCTCTCCCAGAGGAGAGGGGACTGATCGAGTTGTTTGCGAGAATTGCGTCGACCTGAAAATGCTTCTGTGAATTCATAATCGACTCGGTTTGTCAGGTCGATTCTGATGCAAGACAACTCGGTCGGCTCCCCCCCCCTCGGGGGGGGGGTGGGGTGGGGGGCAACCCCCCCCGCCGATCCAACAGGCAATCACCCCTGCCACTTGCCCCCTTCAACAATCACACTCTCAGGCCGGGTGTCATCGCTCAGCTCTTTACGCACATATTGGTCATAGAGCTTGAGCAGGTATTTCTCCTCGCCCAGTTTGGCCAGCTCGCTGTTGACCCAGTCACGTAACTCCAGATTGCCCTTCTTCACGGCCGGCGCAATCGGCGCCTCCGCGCCCAGTTTTTCCTCGAGCACGCGATAGCCGGGATTCTGTTTGGCCCAGCTGAACAGCACCAGATTGTCCTGCGCATAGGCATCGCCGCGGCCATTGGCCAAGGCTTGCAGCGACTCGGAGTTCTTCTCGAACTTGAGCAGTTTCCAGTCCGGGTGGTTCTTGGTCAGCCAGATATCAGCGGTGGTGCCGGTGGTTACAATCGTGGTGCGCGTCGCCAGATCATCGAGTTTCTTCACCGAACTGCCCTGCGGCACCAGCGCCTGCACGGCCACCTTGAGGTTCGGGTTGGTGAATTCCACCGCTTCCTTGCGCTCCGGGGTGACGGTCATGTTGGCGAGGATCAGGTCGACCTTGTCGCTTTGCAGAAACGGAATGCGGCTGGCCGGCTCGACGGCAACAAACTCGACCTTGTTTTCATCGCCGAGCAGATCCTTGGCGAAGCGCCGGCCGATGTCGGTGTCGAAACCGACGTAGCGCCCGGCCTCATCGACGAAGCCGAACGGTGGTTTGTCGGTAAATACACCGACGATCAATTTGTCGCGGGCCTTGATCTTGTCCAGATAACCGGCAGGCGCGGCGCTTTCGCTGGCGACCTTCGGCTTTGGCGGCTCTTCGGTTTTGCCGCAACCGGCAAGCAAGGCGAGGCTGAGCAGAGGCATTAACAGAGCGGCAGTTTTCATAGCGGTTCCAGTTCCTTTGTCGGATTCGTTTCTGGCAGTGTGGCAACGAAGGAGAACTTCTCCAGAAACTGCTGCGCGCGTGCGGTTTGCGGGTTCGTAAAGAAAATCTCGGGTGGGGACTGTTCAAGGATGCGCCCGGCATCCATGAACACGATGCGGTCGGCCACCGCGCGGGCGAAGGCCATTTCGTGGGTGACGATCAACAGGGTCATGCCTTCGCGGGCCAGGCCCTGAATGACCTGCAGCACTTCCTTGACCATTTCCGGGTCGAGGGCGGCGGTGACTTCGTCGAAGAGCATGACCCGTGGGTTCATGCACAGCGACCGGACGATGGCGATGCGTTGCTGCTGACCGCCGGAGAGCTGGCGCGGGAAAGCATCGCGCTTGTCCAGCAGACCGACGCGCTCAAGCAAGGCTTCGGCCTGCTGTTGCGCTTCGCGGCGCTGGCGCTTCTGCACCTTGAGCGGGCCGAGCAGCAGATTGTCGAGCACGTTCATGTGCGGGAACAGGTGATAACTCTGGAACACCATGCCGATCTGCTGACGGATTTCGCGCCAGTCAGTGGCTTTGTCCAGCAGCTCCCGGCCGACGAATCTCAGGCTGCCGCTGTGCGCCTCTTCCAGACCATTGAGGCAACGCAGCAAGGTGCTTTTGCCGCAACCGCTGGGGCCAAGAATGACGATCACTTCGCCGCTCTGCACTTGCAGGTCGATGCCGTTGAGCACCTGCTGCTCGCCATAGAATTTGTTGAAGCCGTGAAACTCGATCAGTGCGCTCATGCTTGCGTCCAGCGCCGTTCCAGCACGCGTGAGGCGGCCGAGAGCGGGTAGCAGATGAAAAAGAAAAACAGGAACAGCGCGCCGTAGATCAGTACCGATTCGTAAGTGCGCTCGATGATCTGTTGGCCGACCTTGATCACATCGACGACGCCAATGAGCACCGCCAGCGAACTGGTCTTGATGATCCGCGTGTAGACGTTGATGGTCGGCGGCGTCATGCGCTTGAGTGCTTGCGGCAGCAGCACGTAGCCATACAGTTGCGCAGCGTTCAGACCGATCGACAGCCCCGCTTCGCGCTGCCCGCGCGGTAATGAATGCAGCGCACCGCGCGCCACTTCGCCGACCTCGCTGGCGCCCCACAGCGACAGCACCAGCACCGCGCACCAGAAGCTCGGCAGGCTCAGGCCGAAGAAAATCGGCAAACCGAAGAACAGCAGATACAACCAGACCAGCACCGGGATCGCCCGAAACAGTTCCAGATACACCCTCAGGATCACGTTCAGCCACGTTACGTTCAACGTGCGCAAAACGCCGTAAAGCACGCCGCCGACCGTACTGATGGCGATGCTCAGAAACGAGATCGACAGGGTTTGCCCGGCGCCCCTGGCCAGTTGTGGCAACGACACCCAGAGCAGTTCAAGACCCGAACTGGCCATGCTGGAGCCTCCTTTCCAGACGGCTGAGCAACAGCGACAGCGGCAGGAACAGCAGCACGCAGATCAGCGTCAGCACGGCGAGCATTTCGTAGGTTTTGTAGTAGAGCGCGATGTAGCTCTTGGTGGTGTAGAGGATTTCCGGCACCGCCACCGCCGAGACCACGGTGGTTTCCTTGAGCAGGAAAATGAAATTGGCGAACAGCGCCGGCAAACTGAGAATCCCCGCCTGCGGCAGGATCACGTAACGCAGCAATTGCCCGTGCGACAGGCCAATCGAACGCCCGGATTCCAGTTGCGCCTGGGGCACCGCATCGACGCCGGCGCGCAGCACTTCGGTGAGGTAGGCACCGCCAAGGAAAGTCATGGTGATGATTGCCGCAGTGAACCCGGAAACCTGGATTCCCACTGCCGGCAAAGCGAAGTAGACGAAGAACAGCTGAATCAGCAGCGGCGTGTTGCGCGCCAGCTCTACATAGAGGCCGACCAGTTTTCCCAGGTAAGGCGTGCGGAACACCAGAATCGTCGCGTTGAGCAGCGCCACCAGCAGCGAAGTGCCGATCGCGATCAATCCGACCTGCAGCGTCACACCCACGGCCTTGAGAAAGGCCGGCAGGGTGCTGAGGATAAAGGCGTAGTCGAAAGTCATGAAGCGTCCTGACGCCGCTCGGTAAGCGGCGGTGATGCAATCCATGGACGGCGGGTGGCTGTCCGGCAGGCACTGACTTTATAGGTATAAAAACAAGAATTTAAATACCGTTAAAGCATATTGATATCACTCAAAAAACTATCTTGTGGGTTTGCCGGGAAAGAATAAGAAGGCTATTTTTCTTTGCGCTGTAGGACGGATCTTTTTTTCACGAAAGACCTCCAAGGACGAACAGCTTTTGGCCAGACTCTCCGGCCCATTCACCACAAGGAAGAACAACATGGACGTAAAAGTGCCGCAGCGGCTGGATCCGCAGGACATTGTGAAATTGCTCAGGGCATTGCGCCGGGCGTTGAAGACCACAGCGTAAATCAAAAGCCCCTCACCCCAGCCCTCTCCCCGAGGGAGAGGGGGCCGACCGCAGTGTCTTTCGTCGTACATCGACCTGAAGGACCGAGTCGACTATGGATTCAGCGACGCGCGATCAGGTCGGCGGACCTCTACAGCATCCCCCATTCAGTCCCCTCTCCCTCCGGGAGAGGGTTAGGGTGAGGGGCTTTTCAACGCACACACAAAAACGCCGATGCCCATCACTGGCCATCGGCGTTTTCACGTCTGAAGCGGATTCACTCAAGCGTCAGGTCAGAACGCCGGCAACACCGCGCCGCTGTACTTCTTCTCGATGAAGGCTTTGACTTCCGGGCTGGTCAGGGCCTTGGCCAGTTTCTGGATCGCGTCGCTGTTCTTGTTGTCCTCACGGGCCACCAGGAAGTTCACGTACGGCGAGTCAGCGCCTTCGATCACCAGCGCATCCTTGGTCGGGTTCAGCTTGGCTTCCAGGGCGTAGTTGGTGTTGATCATGTCCAGATCAACTTCTTTCAGTACGCGTGGCAGCAGGGCCGATTCCAGTTCCTTGAACTTGAAGTTGTGCGGGTTTTTGGCAATGTCCTTCGGCGTCGCCAAGGCGTTTTTCGGGTCTTTCAGTTCGATCAGGCCAGCCTTCTGCAGCAGGATCAGGGCACGGCCGCTGTTGCTGCCTTCGTTCGGGATGGCGATGGTAGCGCCGTCCGGCAGTTCAGCCAGGGTCTTGTACTTGCTCGAGTAGCCACCGAACGGTTCAACGTGGACACCCTGCACGGTCACCAGGTACTTGGATTTGTCGTCCTTGTATTTGCCCTGGTTGAAGCTGTTCAGGTACGGCAGGGTCTGGAAGTAGTTGGCGTCCAGACGCTTCTCGCCAACTTGTACGTTCGGTTGCACGTAGTCGGTGAAAACCTTGATTTCCAGATCCACGCCTTCTTTGGCCAGGGTCGGCTTGATCAGCTCGAGGATTTCAGCGTGTGGCACCGGCGTTGCGGCAACCACCAGTTTCTCGCCGGCGTTGGCGAAAGAAGCCGTGAGCGCAGCCGCCAATGCGGTAAACAACAGAACCTTTTTCATGCAGTGTCCTTATCGAAAATCACGGTCGTCATCGACGACGGCATTAATACGTGTGCCAGTGAAGTGATATCGCTGGCGTGAGGCGGACAATACCCGGATTTTTTATTCCCGGACAATAACGTTTATTCAGCTTCATATTCCATTTTGTTCATACAGCTCTACCTCAACTGTAGGAGCTGCCGAAGGCTGCGATCTTTTGATTTTCAAGGCTTTGAGACAGCTGAAGATCAAAAGATCGCAGCGTGCCGCAGCTCCTACCGGAGTTTGGCGTTCGCCAGAAGTTGCTTGAGCGCGGCTTGGTCAGCGGTGGAGCCGGTGGTCAGGATCTGTTTGATCTGGCTTTCGATCTGCGTCAGCACCGGCGGCAGGTTCAGATGCTCCGGCAGAATCTCGTCACCTGTGCTGACCAGCAGGGCGAAGTGAATGACGTTTTCCAGCTCGCGGGTGTTGCCCGGCCAGCTGTGTTGTTCGAGCACATGCTGCGCGGCTTCGCTGATCAGTGGCACGGGCAGGTCGAGACGCTGGCTGTAGATGCCGAGGAAATACTCGGCGAGCGAGAGGATGTCGCCGGTGCGCGCGCGCAATGCCGGCAGCTCCAGATGACCCTCGCTGAGGTAGTGATAGAGCCGCTCGTGGAATTTTCCGGCGTCCACGGCCTGGGCCAGATCAATACTGGTCGCGGCGACCAGGCGCACATCCACCGGGCTCGGCTGATGTGCACCGACGCGGGTGACTTCGTGGTTTTCCAGGGCCGCGAGCAACTTGATCTGGATCGGCAGTGGCAGGTCGCCGATCTCATCCAGGTACAAGGTGCCGCCATTGGCCGAACCGAACCAGCCGGCGCGACTGCTGGCCGCGCCGCTGTAGCTGCCGGCGGCGTAGCCGAACAGTTCGGCATCGGCGTAGGTCGGGCTGATCGCGCCGCAGTTCACCGAAACGAACAGACCGCTGCGGTCGCTGGCGCGATGGATGTGCCGGGCCAGCAGCTCTTTACCGGTGCCAGTCTCGCCGCGGATCAACACCGAGATCGAACGTGGTGCCAGTTGTTCGAGTTCTTCACGCAATTGCCGCGAGCGCGGATCGACAAACACCAGCGCTTTGGCGCGAATGCTCAGGGGGCTTTTTTCCGCATCGGGAAAGGTCAGCAAGGGCTGACCGAAGGTTTCGAAACTCATGGCAGGCTCCCGCCCAAAACCGCCAGCCGACGGGGGCGTTGAAAAATAAGGTCAGGCGCGACGGCGGGCGTGGTGTTCAAGGCGGTTTTGCAGGCGATAGAGATAGGCAAAACCCTGCTCCCAACGCTGATGCCCGGACTTGACGTTGATGTGCCCGGCCCCAGCGAGAATCCCCGCCTCCGCGCCCCAATTGCGCGCCAGCTCCAAAGCGCGCGGCGCACTGACGGCGGCGTCGTTGTCGGAGCTGACGACCTGGCTGGGGAACGGCAACAGGTCCGTCGGAATCGGTGCGAAGTTGCGCAGTGCCGGCGCGCAGGCAGGACGCTCGACATCGGCCGGCGCGACCAGCAACGCCCCGCGCACCTGACGCAGGTATTGCAACGGCGCCGTCGCCGCCCAGTGGGCGACCGTGATGCAGCCGAGGCTGTGAGCAATCAAAATCACCGGCGTGCTGTCGGCAGCAACCGCTTCGGCCAGCGCGGCGACCCAGTCCTCACGGCGCGGTGTCAGCCAATCGGCCTGTTCGACCCGCGCACTGTTCGGCAGGCTGTTCTGCCAATGGCTTTGCCAATGATCTTCTGGCGATCCTTGCCAGCCCGGCACAATCAGGTAACGGATTGATTCGTTGCGCATGGGGAGCTCTCCTGCGTCGTGTCTGTTCTGGGTCGAGTATAGGGAGAGGAGTTATATTCGTTAAGGAATAAGAAGCTATTTATTAAGACCCATAATGCATATGGCGCATTAAGTCTGTGGGAGCGAGCCTGCTCGCGAATACGGTGCATCAGTCGACGAAGATGTTGTGGCGAATGGCGCCTTCGCGAGCAGGCTCGCTCCCACATTGGAGGGTGTCGTGGGCAAAAAATGCATAAAAAAAGGGCCGCACCCTGCCAAGGAAACGGCCCCGGAAAAACAACATCTGTCACCGCGCAGTGATCACCGACAATTTGGTAATCCCTGCCCGTTCGATCGAAGCCATGGCTCGCGCCACTTCGCCGTAGTTCACCCCGTCGTCGGCCTGCAATTGCACGCGCACTTCCGGGTCCTTGGCCTTGGCCGACTTCAGGTTGAATTCGAGCAAGTCAGGCTGGATCTCGTCCTTGTTGATGAACAGCTTGCCGGCGCCGTCGATGCTCACCACCAGCGGATCCTTCTGCTCGACCGGCGCCACCGCTTCGGTCTTCGGCAGGTTGATCGGTATCGCGTTGGTCAGCAGTGGCGCGGTGACGATGAAGACCACCAGCAGCACCAGCATCACGTCCACCAGTGGCGTCACGTTGATTTCGCTGAGCACCTCGTCCGTGTCTTGCGTAGAGAAGGCCATGTCAGGACGCCTCCTTCACTTTTGCCGCGTTGCCCGGCGTCGCCACCTTGTGCGCGGTCGGGTGGATCAGTACGCGGAATGCACTCTTCTGCGCCAGGCTGTAGAAGTCGTGGGCGAAGTCATCCAGATCCGCCGCGGTCAATTTCAGACGCCGCAGAAAGTAGTTGTAAACCAGCACCGCCGGCACCGCGACGGCGATCCCCACACCGGTCGCGACCAGTGCCGCGCCAATCGGGCCTGCCACCGTTTCCAGGCTTGCCGAACCGGCAGCGCTGATGCCTTTCAAGGCCTCCATGATTCCCCACACCGTGCCGAACAGACCAATGAACGGCGAGGTGCTGCCAATACTTGCGACCACCGCCAGACCGGTTTCCAGCGAGCGCCGTTCACGCACGATCTGCTGGCGCAGGGCGCGCTCGAGGCGATCCTGATGGTTGATCGCCTGGCTCAGATCATTCGCCTGCGGCGCCTCGCCCACCTGGATTGCCGCGTAACCGGCCTGCGCCACCCGTGCGGCGGCACCGGGCTGGGTTTCGCTCAACTCGGCGGCGGCATCCAGACTCGACGCCGCCCAGAAACGTTTATGAAAGCGCCGATCCTGCGCCTTCAGACGGCCGAACTGCACAGCCTTGAGCAGCGCCAAGCCCCAAGTGGCGACGGAAAAAACCACCAGCAGCCAGATCACCGCGCTTTCGATGGATTCCAGTGGAGATGCCAGTAACGTCATGATGTGTTCCCTCGTGTAAACATTTCGCGCGAATTTGGTTTCGGTTTAATGAATCTTGAAATCGATGGGCACGCTGACCCAGCCGTCCTGAGCAACATCACCCTGCTTGGCCGGAACGAAACTCCAGCGCTTTACAGCGTTGAGCGCTGCGTCGTCGAGCTGCTGCCGGCCACTGCTTTTGGCAATCTGGATCTCGCCCGGTTTGCCGCTGGCCAACACGTGCACCCGTAACAGCACCGTGCCTTCCCAACCGCGACGCTGGGCCAGCGACGGATATTCCGGTGCCGGATTTTTGAGATACGCAGCGTTGGCTGACGCCGGGGTAACAGGCGCAGGTGCCGGTGGCGCAGGAGGCGCTGGCGCGGCGACCGGGGCTGCCGGTTTCGCTGGTGCTGGCGCCTGCTCTACCGGCTTGGGCGCAGGTTTGGGCGGAGGTTTCACCACCGGTTTGGGTTTGGGAATCGGCTTGGGCGGCGGCGGTTTGACCGCTAATTCGTCTTCCACTGGCGGCGGCGGTTCGACCACTGGCGCCGGCGGCGGCGGCACCACAACCGGCGGCGCTGGCGGAGCCGGACGCGAAAACTCGATGGTCATCGGCGGAATTTCCGGCGGTACCACCGGGAGCACTGGCGTCGGTTTCTGGCTGACCCAATAAATCACCACGCCGTGCACGACCAACGCGAGCACACCGAGCAGAAGGGTTTCGCGCCGGCTCAAAATACCCTTGGGTGCACGCTGTAAACGCAACTGCCCCAACGGCACACGGTGCGGCCGGCCAAGATCGACCAGTTCGCCGCTCGGCGTTTGCCGCCACAGCAATTCCCCTGCGCTGGCGGCGGTCTGGACATTGCCCATTGTTCAACTCCCTGCGGTCTTTTGCGTTCGGCTGTTGATCCGCCGGTTAAATCTCTACGGCGATCAATGAGCTAATAATTAAGCCAAGTGCTTATCTCGGAAAGTAATTTTTAACGCCATGGATATGCCCAAAAAGAATATTAAATTCGCAGCATGCTCGCTAACCCTCGATTTACGCAGGCTGTAGCTGCCCGCTATAACGCAACATGCGTTTTAGGCATTCAAAATATTCGCTAAGGGCATCAATAACCAAGATCGGCGAAAACGCGCTTTTTTATTACGAAGGAATCTTGTAGATCTTAAAATCCTGTAATTTCTGACAGTAGCGAGCTCCTTGGCTTTGTTATCAAATCAAAGCGGCCATAAATCTACGGAGATCGTCATGAAAACTGGAATTTTGTGTATTGCGCTTGCCGCCTTATTACCGCTTACAGTTCAGGCAGAAGAAAGGAATAAAACGCCGTATCTAAGCACTGAGTTCAAAAACGGCTTCAGGTCGGGAACAGTTTATGCTCGAGTGTACGGACAGCCTGAGACGTCGATAGCCCCAGGAGAGAGCTATAGTGTTAACGCACTTCCAACAGCGGGAGGTTTATTCAACCCTCCCCAGAACCCGCCTTCACCGGGATATGTGTCAGTCTCAATGAAAACCGAGCCTGAAAAGCTCTACGTCGTTTTTTCAGACTCCGCCCCCTCCGCCACTGAGAAAACCGGTAAAAGGGAAAACAAAGTTACCTCGACTCCCGATTTTGAAGTCACTAATGATGGTGGTTCGCCGATTGTCGTTCAGAAGACCACGTCAGGGGTCTGGACAGAGATCCCGTCAGGCCAGAGAGAGATTTTCAGCAACATGGACAGTTCCGGTTTTTTCCTAAAAGGAATCATGCCTGTTATTCAGATCGAACAGCAGAAATGCGCAGTTCAATACTGTTTGCGCGTTCTGAAATAGCCCTTTATTTAGCCACAGGAATTGGTGGTCATAATTATTGTCATGCCGTTAAAGCCACTTGAACGAGGGGTATCGGTGAGGTTGTGGGTTGAAGCTGGATAAAACTTCATAGGTTCACATCTGATGACAAAACTGGATAGCTTGTCATCAGATGCGTTCGTCAGAAGTCGTAACGACCGGTAACGCCGAGGGTTCGCGGCGTGCCAAGCAAGCCTTCATAGCCGCCGTTGCCGCCCGTCCACAGGGTCGTGTAGTAGGTTTTGTCGAAGGCGTTTTTCAGCCACAGCGAAACATCCCACTGGCCCTGATTGAAATCGCCGCGCAGGCCGGTGGAGAGGTTGACCACCGCGTAACTGGGGATCTGCCCGTAGTCGGAATCCTCGACCGTGCCCACCGCTTTGGAGCGGAACGCATAGCTGCCAGTAACGTAGGGCTCGAAGCCGTTATCCAGATTCCATTTGTATTCGCCGTTGGCGTTGCCGATCCATTTCGACGCGCCGACCACTTGATGGCCGCTGAGATCGCAGGAGGCCGGTGCACCCGGGGCCTGGCTGACTTCCGGCGGGCACGGTGCATCTTTGTAGGAGAGGTAGCTGACGTCGTTGTACGAGCCGTTGAAATTCAGCGTCAGGCCACGTAGCGGCACCACGGTGCTTTCGAACTCGATGCCGCGCGAGCGTACCGAGCCGGCGTTGGTCAGGTATTGCACGCGGTTGGCGGCGTCATAGGCGTTGGTCTGGTAGGCGTTGACCTGGGTCCAGAACACGTTGGCGTTGAGTTGCAGGCGGTGATCCCACAGCGTGCTTTTGAAACCGAGTTCGGCGTTGTTCGCGCGCTCGGTGCCGATCAATAGCGAGTCGGCGCCAGCGGTCGGCGCAGAGCCGACCGCGAGGTTGACCCCGCCGGATTTTTCGCCGTGGGACAGCGTGGCGTAACCGAGCACGTCATCTGTGATGCGATAGCTCAGGTTGAGCAGTCCGGAGGGGCTGGAGCTGTACTGATTCAAGTCTCCGGAATCGTAGACGCCGGCACGCCCGCGACGCGCATTGGCTCCCGCGCCCGCCACCGCCACGCCACCGAGCGGCGCGTTGCGGCTGACCGAGGCGTTTTTCTCTTCGTAGGTGCCACGCACCCCGGCGGTGAAATCCAGGCGTTCGCTCAGGTGCCAGGTGCCTTGGGCGAACAGGGCGAAACTGTCGGTCTTGATATGCCCCTTGCCGACGCTGGTGACATTGGCCAGGGCGCCGGCCGGGGTGCCGTTCCAGATGTCGGCCTGCGGGCCGTAATAGGCGAAGGATTTGTTGTCCAGATCCGAGCCGAAATAGTAGGCACCGACCACGTAATCGAAGAACTCGCCCTTGGGCGAGGCCAGGCGAAATTCCTGCGAGTACTGTTTGTCTTCCACCGACACGCCGGCGTTGTAACTGGCCGGCACGTTGAGGCCGTCGTCATTGCGCGGGGTGAAATTCCAAAAGCGGTACGAGCTGACCGACGTCAGGGTAAAGTCGCTCGGCAACGTCCAATTGGCCTCCACCGAAGTGCCGCCCTGATGCACGGTGACGTGTTGGTCGTTGTCGAGATTGACCTTACGGTGCCGACCGTTGACCAGCGTCGCCCCGGCCGCGCTGGCCCGCGATTCATACAGGTTGACGCCGTTGATCGTTGGCCCGGTGTTGTACAGCACGCGGGTACCGGCGCTGGAATCTTCTTCGTTGTAATCGCCGATCCAGCGCAGATTGAAATCTTCATTGGGCTTGAACAACAGCTGGGCGCGAAAGCCTTCGCGCGAGCCGCCGTTAAGGTCGTGGCCGTCGTATTCGTTCTTGATGTCGCCGTCACTGCGCGTGCGGTAAGCAGAAAAGCGCCCGGCCAACTGATCATTGAGCGGCCCGGAAATGGTGCCCTTGGTCTGGAAATAACCGTCCTCGCCGACCGAGGTTTCGATGCTGCGCTCAGGCGTGAATGACGGCGCGCGGGTGCTGATGTTGATGACCCCGGCGGTGGTGTTCTTGCCGAACAGCGTGCCCTGCGGCCCACGCAGAACTTCGAGCTGCTCGATGTCCATCAGATCGAACACCGCCATCCCCGGACGGCCCAGATAGACGTTGTCGATGTACAGACCAACGCTGCCTTCAAGGCCATCACTGGCCGGGTTGTTGCCCAGACCGCGGATCGACACGCTGGACTGGCGCGCATGCATGTAGGCGACGTTGACGCTGGGCACCAGTTGCTGCAAATCCTGAATACGGTAGACCCGCTGCGTCTCCAGATTCTGCCCGCTGACCACGCTCATCGGCGTTGGCACATCTTGCGAGCTTTCTTCGCGGCGGCGGGTGGTGACGGTCACCGTTTCCAGCTGCGAACCGCTGGCCGCCGCTTTGCCTGCCGGGACCGGCGCCGGGGCTTCCGATTCGGCGGCATAACCGTGAGTCCAACTGGCGCTGCCGGCCAGCAACAGCGCCAAAGGCAGGCGTTTGAGCCGTCGTGGTGATGGGGGTGACGCGAGGTTCAACGGACTCATGGCGCGGCTCCTGGTCAAAAAACACACAGACATCTTCAGTACTGCATATTCTTTTCAGTTATTTATTTATGGATTTACAAATATTTACTGCATAAGAGATTGCCTTTATAAGGAGTCGACCTAATGCATATCCAATGCATTTCCCGGATATTTTTTATGTGAAAAATGCATATCGACTTGCGCCAACTTCGTCACTTCATTGCCCTAGCTGAACAACGCAGCTTCGTCGCTGGCGCGCAGGCGGTGAACCTGTCGCAGTCGGCATTCAGCCGTAGCATTCAGGCGCTGGAACACAGCGTCGGCTGCCAGTTGGTCGACCGTGGGCGCAAGGAATTGCCGCCGACCAAACAGGGCCAGGTCCTGCTTGAACATGCGCGGCGGCTGGTCAGCGGTGCGCAGCAGATGGCCAACGAGATCAGCCAGTTCAACGGCCTCGAAGCAGGAGAATTGCGCTTTGGTTGCGGGCCGGCGCCGGCGGCCGGATTGATCCCGCGAGCGATCGGCGCCTTCATCGGTCGCTACCCGAAAGCACGGGTGCAATTTCAGGTCGATGACTGGCAAAGCCTGAGCAAACGCCTGCTCAGCGAAGAGTTCGAGTTTTTCGTCGCCGACACCCGGCAGTTCGAGGCGGATCCGGATTACCAGACCCACCGCTTGCGCGCGCGCAAATGGCATTTCTGCTGCCGCGCCGGGCATCCATTGACGGCGTTTGAACGGATCACCGCCGAGCAGTTGCTGAGTTATCCACTTGCGGTCAGCATCCGCCCGCCGAACCTGCGCAAGGTCATCGTCGACCTCAGCGGTCGCCCGGATTTCACCCCGAATGTGGAATGCGAAAACGGCTCGAGTCTGTTGAGCGTGGTGCTGCGATCGGAGGCGATCGGGATTGTCGGGGCGTACTCCGATGCGCTGCATCTGGCCAAGGGTGAGCTGGTCTGTCTGAAGATCGAAGGTCTCGCCGATGATCTGGAGGAGCTGTATACCCGCTATGGGATTGTCAGCCGCGCCGGGTATCGGTTGTCACCGTTGGCCGAAGCGATGATCGAGCAGATCAAGGCGATTGATGCGGTGGATGATGAGGTGTGTTCGCTGGAGAATTTTGCTGTCTGAGCTGCCCCTTCGCGAGCAGGCTCGCTCCCACAGGAATTACGCATTTCAAATGTGCGAGCGAGCCTGCTCGCGAAGAGGCTGATGCAATCCCTGCATAAACCCCATTCCCCAAATGCACTTGCCGAACACCCCCACCGACGGCGAAAACCCTCACCTGTCCCACTGACCGGTGAACCCCATGCCCACCCCGCCCAACCCCGTGCGCAACGTGCTGTACATCATGTGCGATCAACTGCGCCGCGATTACCTGTCCTGCTACGGCCACCCACATCTGCACACACCGAACATTGATCGCCTTGCCGCCGAAGGCGTGCGTTTCAGCCGTGCCTACACCCAGGGCACGATCTGCGGCCCGTCGCGGATGTCGGCCTATACCGGGCGCTATGTCAGCAGTCATCAAGTGGCATGGAATGCGGTGCCATTGCCGCTGGATGAACTGACGATCGGCGATTACCTGCGGCCTCACGGCATTCGCACTGCACTGGTCGGCAAGACCCACGCCACGGCCAATGTCGATGCCTTGCAGCGCCTGGCGATCAATCCGCAAAGCGCGCAAGCCGAGTTGCTCAATGAGGTCGGCTTCGAACCGTACCTGCGCCACGACGGCATCTACCCCGACGATCCTTTATTCGACGACAAGCGCGAATCCGCGCCCTACACCCACTATCTGCGCGAACACGGCTTCGACGGCCGCAATCCCTGGCACGACTGGGCGAACGCCGCCGAAGGCGAGAACGGTGAAATTCTCAGTGGCTGGAAAATGCGTCATGCGAATTTGCCAGCACGAATTCCCGAGCAACACTCCGAGACTGTCTACACTACCAATCGCGCCATCGACTTCATCGCTGAGCAAGGCAAGAAATCCTGGTGTTTACACCTCTCGTACATCAAACCCCACTGGCCCTACATCGTACCGGCGCCATACCACGCCTTGTACAGTACGAAATCGATTCTCGAACCGGTCCGCGCATCGCCCTCTGAAGCCAGCAAACACCCCGTATATGCTGCCTTTCGTCAACATGAGGAAAGCCTCAACTTTTCCCGCGATTCAGTACGATTGAATGTAATCCCCACCTACATGGGCTTGATCAAGCAGGTGGACGATCAGTTGGGGCGGCTGTTCGATTTTCTGCAGAGCAACGGGCGCTGGGATGACACGTTGATCGTGTTCACCAGCGATCACGGCGACTTCCTTGGCGATCATTGGCTGGGCGAGAAGGAGTTTCTGCTCGAGCAGGCGGTGGGCGTGCCACTGATCGTGCGTGACCCTCGGCCGGCGGCGGATGTCACCCGTGGCACTGTCGATGATCGCTTGGCGGAAACCATTGATGGGTTGCCGACATTTCTTCAAGCGCTGGGATTACCGGGCGCGGAACATCGGCTCGAAGGGCGTTCACTGATCCCGCTGCTGCACGGAGAAAATCCCGATTGGCGCCGCTATGCGATCAGCGAGTACGACTACGCCTTTCAGGCACCGGCGCGGGAACGACTGGACCAACCGATCGACCGTTGCCGCATGACCATGGTGCGCAGCGAGCGCTGGAAATACCTGGCGTACGACGGCTTTCGAGCGCAGCTGTTTGATCTGTTGAATGACCCGCAGGAACTGCGTGATCTGGGGGATGACCCGGCGTACGCGGCGGTGCGCGAGGAGCATGCGGGGTATCTGTTTGAGTGGGTGCGCGGCCTGAAGCGGCGTACGACCATCAGCCATCAGGAGATCGACTTGCGCGGGCAGCGGTTTCGTTATGGAGAGCCGGAAAGCGAGAAGGTGGTTCAGATTGGGGTTTGGTAGCATCAAGAGCCCCTCACCCTAACCCTCTCCCAAAGGGAGAGGGGACTGATTGGGGGATATTCAGAAGCTGCATCGACATGAAAGTCATGTACCGAACCAATGATCGGCTCGGTCTTTCAGGTCGACGTACAACGCAAGACAACTCGGTCGGCTCCCTCTCCCTCCGGGAGAGGGCTGGGGTGAGGGGCTTTTGATCTTCAGTCACGCCCTTTGATGGTCTGACTACGCTGCCCCGAAGCCCCGACTGGCACCTCGCCCTTGAGCGTCACACGGCGCACCACGCGATCCTGGGTGCCGTAATCATCAATCGCGTAATGCTGCGTCGAGCGGTTGTCCCAGATCGCCACATCACCGGCCTGCCAGCGCCAGCGCACGGTGTTTTCCTGGCGGATCACATGGCTTTGCAACAAGCCGAACAGGTGCGCCGAATCTGCCTGCGAATAGCCTTTGATGCGTTTGACGAAATGCCCCAGCAGCAGGCTCTTTTCGCCGCTGATCGGATGCACTCGCACCACCGGATGCTCGGTCTCGTAAACGGTCGAGGTGAAGACTTTGCGATAGCGCTCCAGTTTTTCCGCAGAGACGTCCGGCTTCGCCCCGGCATAGTCGTACTCATTGCTGTGCACGGCGGTGAGCTTGTCGGCCAGTTCACGCAGCTCGATCGGCAAGCCGCTGTATGCCGTTGCGGTGTTGGCCCACAGCGTATCGCCGCCGTATGCCGGGGCGACCACCGAGCGCAGGATCGAGGCTTTCGGGTAGGCGTCGACGAACGTCACGTCGGTGTGCCAGGAATTGGCGCGCTGACCTTCGGCGCCGTCCAGCTCAAGCAGATATCGAGTGCCCTCGCGTACCGGCACGGTGGGGTGCGCTACCGGCTCGCCGAGCAGATGAGCGAAGGCTTCCTGACGCTGATCGTCGAGCTGAGTCTGTTCGCGGAAAAACAGCACTTTGTAGTCAACCAGCGCCTGCTGGATTGCTTCGACGGTGGCGGCATCCAGCTCCCCGGACAGGTGCACGCCGCGGATTTCCGCACCGATACGCCCGGCTACGGGGTGAATTTCCAACGCGTGAGAAACGGGTTTTACGGCGAGTGCGGCATTGCTCATGGGACGACCCTCATCGACGGTTTGCGATTTTGCCGGCAGCGAAACAACGCTCTATCTATATTCCATTTACATCTAATAGATATTCACATGCTTCGTTGACGGAATAAGAGCTTGCATTTAAAACCTCAAGCAACCCTCGTCGCAAATGCCTTCGAGCTATTTTTAGGATGCCGGAAAAGCATATGGATCTTCGCCAGTTGCGCTACTTCATCGCCCTCAACGAACACCGCAGTTTTGTCCGCGCGGCAGACGCCATGGGCATCACTCAACCGGCGTTCAGCCGCAGCATTCAGGGGCTGGAGCAAGAGTTCGGCTGCGTGCTGGTGGATCGCGGCAACAAGGATCTGCGTCCGACTCCGGAGGGCCAGGTAGTGCTGCAACACGCCCTGAGCCTGGTGCAGGGGGCGGCATTGCTCAGCGCTGAAGTGACGCAGATGACCAAGCTCGACGCCGGCGAAGTGCACTTCGGCTGCGGCCCGGCGCCGGCGGTTAAACTGGTGCCGGACGCGGTGGCGCAATTCATCAATGCGCACCCGAAAGTGCGCACCTGTTTTCAGGTGGATAACTGGGAAAAGCTCAGCCGTGCGCTGAGCCGCGAAGAGATCGAATTCTTCATCGCCGACATTCGCCATTTCGAGTCCGATCCGAATTTCCAGACCCAACCGCTGACACCCAAGCGCGGCGTATTTTTCTGCCGCCCGGGACATCCGTTGTTGGCCAAGGAAAGTCTGTCGACCAACGACATGTTCGACTACCCGCTGGCCGCCACGCTGATTCCACCGGGCATTCGCAAGCTGCTGGCGAACCTCAGCGGACGCATCGATTTCTCACCGACCATCGAGACCGAACATTTCCCGGCGCTGGTGAAAGTGGTGCTGCAATCCAATGCAATCGGTGTCGGCACGGAGGAGGCGTTTGTCGAAGATGTCGCCAAGGGGGCGCTGGTACTGCTGCACTGGCGCAACCTGCCGCAGAACCTGGAGAGCATGAACGCGCGCTGCGGCATCGTCAGCCGTACCGGGTTTCGGCTGTCGCCAGCGGCCAGGGCGATGATCGAGACGCTGGTGGCGGTGGATCGGCAGGATGTCAGCGTCGCTGTCTGAAACCCCTTCGCGAGCAGGCTCGCTCCCACACTGGAACTATGCACATATCCAAATGTGGGAGCGAGCCTGCTCGCGAAGAGTTCAGCGAAGACGCTGGAGATCTAAAGCTTGGCGGCTGAGAGCTCAGGCGCCACCCAATCACTGACCTTGAACGGCTTGCGGATCAGCCTCTGCTGCGCCGCCAGGTCGACCTTGTCCTGCAGGCCACTGAGAAACACCGGATCCAGGGTCGATGGGAAAATTTCGCTCAGATTCTGATCTTTCAGATCCTGAGTAAGGATCACCGGCGGATAACTCGCCAGCCCCGATACCAGTTGCACATAGGCGTCCTTGTTGCTGTCCTGAGTCAGCCACTCGACCGCCTGCTGCTGCGCCTTGAGCAGTTTCGCGATGACTTCAGGATGTGCGTCGACAAACTTGCCGTTGCCGAGCAGGACCGCCTGAACGCTGCCAGCGCCGCCAAGGTCCTTGGTGTTCAGCGGCAATTCCGCCAGGCCTTTGGCTTGCAAGGCACTCAGGGCGGAGCTGCCCCACGATGCATCGATCTGCCTGGCCGCGAGTGCCGAGACCGCGGCGTTGAAATCCAGATTGATGACCTTCACGTCCTTCTCGCTCAGCCCCTGACTGGCCAGCGCCGCATCGAACGACAGCTGCGTCGCCGTACCGCGGAAGATCGCCACGCGCTTGCCCTTGAGATCCTGCAGGGTCTTGATCCCCGAGCCGGGCACCACGCCGAGGTATTGCTTGACCCCACGCGCCGTGGCGCTGAGCAGGCGCGTGTCCAGACCATTGGACTTGCCGATGATCGCGGCGAGATCGCCGAGATAGGCCAGATCGACCTGACCGTTGGCAAACGCCTCATTGATCACCGGCCCGGCGCCCTTGAAGAAACTCCACTGGATCTTGATGCCCTGCTCGGCGAAAGCCTTTTCGAAGATCTGTTGATCACGCAGCACATCGACTACGCCGCCACCGCTGTGCTGCGTACCGGCACTGAGATCGGGCACGGCGATGCGGATTTCCCTGAGCTCCTCGGCCTGGGCGCTGAGCGTGAGAAAGCCTGCAAGCGCCGGGGCGGCCAACAGACTGATGAGACGTTTGAACGGAAGGTTCATGGATGCGGCTCCTTGATCGCTGAGGAGCCGAAAGTAGGCTGAATGCACACCTTCACTTAAATACTATAAATGCACATTTTTATATCTATATGAGCTAAGCGAGAGCGAATGCGGCTTGCAGCGCGATATGCATCAACAGCATCGAAAATATTCTTCGAATGCATTGGATGCGTACGGGCTGTAAGCCTTAAATGGCTTCGCTTATCTCCAAATTGATATTTTTCTCGTTGGCTTATAACTATTTTAGTGTGGCTAATACCGCTAAAGATCGCAGCCTTCGGCAGCTCCTACAGGGGAATGCGATCCATGCAGGAGCTGCCGAAGGCTGCGATCTTCTGGTCTTGACCCGCTCTTGATGCAACCCGACAACGGAGGTCACCCATGGCCCGTCAATCCCTGCTCAGCCTGCCGCTGGCCGCGCCGCCACTGAAAAGCCGCCGTTCCTGGCCCAGTCTGCATCAACGTCTGCTGCCCTGGCTGTTGCCCGTCAGCGTGTTCGTCCTGTGGTGGCTGGCCGCGCGCAACCAGTGGATGAGCGAGCAGATCCTGCCGGCACCATCGCTGGTGTGGAGCAGTGCCGTGGAACTGGCGCAAGGCGAGTTGTGGAGCCATTTGTGGATCAGCCTGCAACGGTTGTTCTGGGGTTTGCTGGCAGGCGTTTCGGCCGGCGCGGTGCTCGGCGCCGCACTGGGTTTCAGCCGACGCCTGGGGCGACTGATCTTCCCGACTTTCGCCGGACTTGCACAGGTGCCGACGCTGGCATGGATTCCGCTGTTCATGGTGTTTTTCGGCATCGGCGAAGTGCTGAAACTGGTGGTGCTGATCAAAGCCATCGTCGTGCCGGTTACCCTGCACACGCTGGTCGGCGTGCGCGATGCGCAACCGAAACTGCGCGAAGCCGCCGCCGTGTTGCGCTTGCCGCCACTTCTGCTGATTCGGCGTCTGGTGCTCCCAGCGGCGCTGCCGGCATTCATGGCCGGTGTGCGCCTGGCACTCGCCGCCGGCTGGACCTCGTTGCTGGCCGTCGAGCTGCTGGCCTCCAGTGAAGGCATCGGCTATCTGATGGTCTGGGCGCGGCAGCTGTTCATGCTCGACATCGTGTTCGTGTGCATCGTGATCATCGGTCTGATCGGCGTGGCCATGGATCGCGGCATCGGTCTGCTCGACCGCAAACTGGTGCACTGGCCACACCCGGCCACCGCACACATCACTCGCGGCCCACGCTATCAAGGCTGGCAACGCCTGCAACCGTGGCTGCTGCCGCTGGGGTTGCTGGCGCTGTGGCAACTGGCCAATGATCAACAGTGGGTCGACGCGAGCATTCTCGTCAGCCCTGCGGCTGTGCTGAGCACGGCATGCGACGGACTGCTCGACGGCACGCTGGTCAACGGCATGGCGCTGAGCCTGAGCCGCACCCTCGGCGGTTTGCTGATCGGTGGCGGACTCGGTTTCGCCCTGGGCTTGCTGCTCGGCCTGTCGCGTCTCAGTGAACGCCTGCTCGGCCCGACATTCGCCGCACTGCGGCAGATCGCGATTTTCGCCTGGGTGCCACTGCTCACTGCATGGTTCGGCCTCGGCGAACTGGCCAAGTGGGTGTTCGTCGCCCTCGCCGCGTTTTTCCCGCTGTTCATCGCCACCCAGCGCAGCGTCGCCAACCTGTCGCCGCAACTCAACGAAGCCGCGCAAGTGCTGCGCCTGAACCTCGGCCAGCGGCTGCGCCGACTGGTGCTGCCAGGCGCTGCGCCGGGGATTTTCGCCGGGCTGCGACTGAGCCTGATCTACGCCTGGCTGGGCACCATCGGCGCCGAATATTTCATGCCGTCTAATGGCGGCATCGGCAGCCAGATGATCGGCGCGCAACAGCTGCTGCGCATGGACCTGATCATGGCCGGCATGCTGCTGGTCGGCCTTACTGGCGCCCTGCTCAACCTGATCGGCCAACGCCTGGAAATTCGCGCGACCCGCTGGAGACACGCATGAACGCACCGATTGTCAGCTTCAACCACGTAGGCAAATCCTTCGCCGTCAACGGTTTCGAACTGGAGGCGATCCGTGAATTCAACCTGGACATCGCCGAGGGCGAATTTGTCGCCATTGTCGGTTCCAGCGGCTGTGGCAAATCCACCCTGCTGCGTTTACTGGTCGGCCTCGACACCGAGTTTCGCGGCCAGATCAGCGTCGACGGCAAAGCTGTCAGCGGCATCGGCGGCGAGCGCGGCATCGTCTTTCAGGAACATCGCCTGTTCCCATGGCTGACGGTCGCCGACAACATCGGCCTGGGCCTGGTCAACGAACCGCTGAGCGGGGCGCAGAAACAACAGCGCATCAAGGATTTCATCGAGCTGGTCGGCCTCAGCGATTTCACCGAGGCCTATCCGCATCAGCTTTCTGGGGGCATGGCCCAGCGCGTGGCGATTGCCCGCGGCCTCGTCGCCAGCCCACGCATCCTGCTGCTCGACGAACCATTCGGTGCCCTCGATGCGCTGACCCGTCAGCAAATGCAGGACGAGCTGTTGGCGATCCGCGAACGGGCAAGGATCACCACGATTCTGGTGACCCACGATGTCGAGGAAGCGATTTTTCTTGCCGACCGCGTGGTGGTGATGGAGCCGCGTCCGGGGCGGATCAAGCAAGTGGTCGACATCGCCTTGCCGCACCCGCGCCAGCGCAGCGGTTACGACTTCCATCAGTTGCGCGAAGAACTGCTGCACGAATTGACCAGTGATGACCACTACCAACCGAGCGCACCGGTGCAGATCCGCGATCTGCCGCTGACGTTCATTGCCTGCTGAACAGGAGTTTCGCGATGCCGCAACGTCCCAACTTTCTGGTGATTCTGGCCGACGATCTGGGCTTTTCCGATATCGGTGCGTTCGGCGGCGAAATCGCTACGCCGAACCTCGATGCACTGGCCGACAACGGCCTGCGCCTGACTGATTTTCACACTGCGCCGACCTGCTCGCCGACGCGTTCGATGCTGCTGACCGGCACCGATCACCACATCGCCGGCATCGGCACCATGGCCGAAGCGTTGACTCCGGAACTGATCGGCAAACCCGGCTACGAGGGCTACCTCAATGACCGCGTCGTCGCCTTGCCCGAGCTGCTGCGCGAGGCCGGGTATCAGACCTTGATGAGCGGCAAATGGCATCTGGGTCTGAAGGCCGAACTGGCGCCCCATGCGCGCGGCTTCGAGCGATCATTTTCGCTGTTGCCGGGCGCCGCCAATCACTATGGGTTCGAGCCGACCTACGATGAGCAAACGCCCGGGCTGCTGAAATCCACCCCGGCGCTGTACATCGAAGACGATCAGTTTCTGGACGAGTTGCCGAATGATTTCTATTCCTCCGACGCCTTCGGCGACAAGTTGCTGCAGTACCTCAAGGAACGCGATCAGACCCGGCCGTTTTTCGCCTATCTGCCGTTCTCCGCACCGCACTGGCCGCTGCAGGCGCCCGCCGAGATCGTTGAGAAATACCGTGGCCGCTATGATGCCGGCCCGGAAGTGCTGCGCCTCGAACGCCTGGAAAAACTCAAGGCGCTGGGCCTGATCGAGGCTGACGTCGAGCCGCATCCGCTGATTCAACTCAGCGCACAGTGGGACGCCTTGAGCGACGAGCAAAAGCAGATTTCCGCACGTGCCATGGAGGTCTACGCGGCGATGGTCGAGCGCATGGACTGGAACATCGGCCGTGTGGTCGATTATTTGCGCCAGCAGGGCCAACTCGATAACACCTTCATCCTGTTCATGTCCGATAACGGTGCAGAAGGCGCGCTGCTGGAAGCGTTCCCCAAGTTCGGTCCGGAGTTGATGACCTACCTGAACCAGCATTACGACAACAGCCTCGACAACATCGGCCGGGCCAATTCCTACGTCTGGTACGGGCCGAACTGGGCACAGGTGGCGACCGCGCCGTCGCGGTTGTTCAAAGCGTTTACCACCGAGGGCGGGATCCGCGTGCCGGCGCTGCTGTACTATCCGCAACTGCCGCTCAAAGGGCAGATCAGCCATGGTTTCGGCACGGTGATGGACATCACCCCGACCATCCTCGATCTGGCTGGCGTGCGGCATCCGGGCAAACAGTGGAAAGGCAAAGCCGTGGCGCCACTGCGCGGTAAATCGTGGCTGGGCTTTTTGTCCGGCGAGACCACGCAGGTGCATGACGAACACACCGTGACGGGTTGGGAATTGTTCGGACGCCGGGCAATTCGCCAAGGGTCGTGGAAAGCGGTGTGGATCCCCGGGCCGGTGGGGCCGGCGACCTGGCAGCTCTATGATCTGGCGAGCGATCCGGGGGAGATTCATGACCTGGCATTGAGTCAGCCGCAGAAACTCACTGACCTGATCGGGCATTGGCAGCGGTATGTCGAGGAGACCGGAGTGATCCTCAGTGCTTCGCCGTTTCAGCCGGATTGAAGCAAGATCAAGAGCCCCTCACCCCAGCCCTCTCCCAGAGGGAGAGGGGGAAAGGGAGCAGATCTTCATGCTTTTCAAACCCGAGTTCGGCACGGAATTTCAGGTCGATGTATCAAGCCTAAACACCTCGATCAGTCCCCTCTCCCCCCGGGAGAGGGTTAGGGTGAGGGCATCTGTCAGGCCTCCACCACTTCCCCGGACACCACCTCTTCGTCCCTGCGCACAAACCGGTTCGCCCGGCCAAACGTGCCGAAATCATTGAAGCGCACGCCCATCTCGCGCATTACCTTATGCGCCACCGGCACCGTCATCTGGCGAATGTAAAACGGCTCCTTTACCACGAAATGATGAATCCCGTGACTGCTGCCGAAGTTGAAGCAAAACGCCTGCAACGGCCACAGCCACCACGGGTTCAGCACCTGACATTGCTGCAGCACATTGCCCGGTTCGACGTCACCGTAGTAATGCATGTTCGAGCTGATGAAATGCAGGCAAAAAGTGCGCAGCACGTTCGGGCCGATGATCACCACGGCGGCAATATCGATCACCTGCATTACCGAAAGCGTGGTGGCCGACCACTCGATTGGCGAGCCCAGCCAATAGGCGATGCCGTTCGCCGCATGAAAGCCGAGAAACACATACCACGCGCCCCAGTGCAGCAGCGCCAGCGGTGCGTAGACCTTGAGCACGCGTTTGCCGATGCTCAGCTTGTGCGCCCAGGTTTTGGCCCGCAGCAGGCGGATGAACGCCGACATGAGGTTGTCGCCCACCATCAACAGCCGCGCAAATCCCCAAGGCTCACCGTTGGTGATCGCACGCTCTTCCATGTCGGCTTCGGTGCCGGACACCTTGTGGTGGTTGAGGTGCAGATGACGGCGGATCCACGGGTTGATCGTGCTCGGCCGCGCCAGCCAGACCAGACCCATCATCAGGTTGTGCGGCACGCGCTGTTTGCGGAAATACATGCTGTGGATCAGGTCGTGCTCAAGCTCATGGGTCAACGAGGCGAAAAACCCGTTGAGCAGCAGGCACACCCACCAGGCCATATGGCCGGTGATGTACAGCGCCGCTGATCCAATCATCCCGGCCAGCGCGAACGCCAGAATCCCCACGCCCAGAGCATCCTGATGCTGGAGAATCGGGTAGCGCTCACGCAACTCCACACCTTTGGCCAGCACCACCTGGCGAATACGCGCCGAGCGCTGCGCCGCATTCAGTCGTTCAGGGCTTGCAGAAGTACCGTCCATGCTTCCATCCTCCGGTCTAAGATGTGTGCATCGTGCCTCGCCGGGGCTTGAACCGCGCTAGCCAAGAACGCCAACCTGTTGACCGGACGCGCCAATCAGCATGAAGGAACCGACCTCCCTCGCCAGCTGGACCCGTGCCCTGCGCAAGCAACTCGACGCGCTGGGCCTGGACAGCCTCGCCCTGTGCCAGCAGGCCGGGCTCGACCCGACGCTGATGGACGACCCTAACGCGCGTTATCCGCTGTCCGGCACCACGCGTTTGTGGGCACTCGCGGTTGAGGCTAGCGGCGATCCGGCGCTGGGCTTGCGCGTGTCGCGCTTCGTCAGCCCGACCACGTTCCACGCGCTCGGTTATGCACTGGTGGCCAGCGGCAGTTTGCGCGAGGTGTTCGAGCGCATCGTGCGTTATCACCCGGTGGTCAGCGATGCGCTGGAGCTGGAACTGAGCCGCCGCGAAGACCGCTATCAATTCCGCCTGAAAATCCCCTCAGGCAACCCGGCTCCGGCCTTCGAAGCCATCGACGCCTTCGCGGCGATCTACGTGCGCACCTGCCGCAATCGTCTCGGCCGTGACTATGCACCGCTGGCGGTGTATTTGCGCCGCCCGGAACCGCACGACGCCCAGCAATGGCACAAAGTCCTCCGCGCGCCAGTGTATTTTTCCGCCGCCGAAGACCGCCTGGAGTTCGCCCTCAGCGACTTCGACAGCCACCTCGATGACGCCAACCCGGAACTGGCCGAACACAACGAAGCCGTACTCAAACGCACCCTCGCCCAGCTCAAACCGCTGACCTGGGAACGCAAAGTGCGCGATGCCATTGAAGAACAATTGCCCGAAGGCGAACCGAGCGCCGAACGCATCGCCCAGGCCTTGCACCTGAGCCTGCGCAGCCTGCAACGGCATCTTGCCGACGAAGGGTGTCGCTTCGACACCCTGCTCAACGAAAGCCGTGAAAACCTCGCGCTGCTGCACCTGCGCGATCCACAGTGTTCGTTGAGTGAAGTCAGCTATCTGCTGGGCTTCGCCGACACCAGCAGCTTCAGCCGCGCGTTCAAGCGCTGGACGGGGATGACCCCGGGGCAGTTTCGGGATCAGTTGCGCTGAGTTTCAACTGTTGCGCAGGCTGCGCGCCAGACCGGCCGACCATTGTTCGATCATTGCAGCGCCCACCTCTGCGAAGGCAGGATGATTTGCGCTGTACTCCGCCATTTCGCCCAGCGCTTGCTGTACACCCTGCGCGACCATTTGCAGTAACTGGTTGCAACGCGCTTCACTTAGATTGCAGGCCGTACGACCAAACCTGGTAAGCATTTTATGCTTGGGCCACGCCTTCGAACCGCCCAACAGCAGTGCCATACTATCGCTCTTGATGTACACCGACGTGGTGATGATGTCGTACGCCGGAGCCAGCCTGACCAATGCGCGCTCGCCACAATCCTCATAGAGCACACCAAAGTTTTTCAGGTGGGCATCGCCGTTTTTCAATGCCGCCGATAAAGCGACAATCTTGAAGAAAGCTTCCAGTGCGTGCTTGAGTAATGAGGGCGAAACAAACGCCTTGATCTGCCGTGCGACTCCTTCGTAAGAGCCATCGTATTTGGCCTTCGACGGCCAGCCGTTGAGCGCGCAAAAGTCTTCGAAACCGAGGTATCCGGTGTCGCTCAAGTCAAAACGCTCGAGGACGAGAAATTTGCCATGCTCGCTGAGTTCGAAATGCGGCACGTCGAGGCCACAAAGTTGCGCAGCGCGCAGGCAGAAATATTCGTTGGTTGCCAGCTCGGGATACTCTTCGGCACGGAAGGCTTTGACCAGATGAGTCGAGCCTCGGTGCGTCAGTCGGTCTATTGCAGCGGCACTGTCACGCACCAATACTTTGGGCTGCACGCCTGAAACCCCGGAATACTGCCCGTAAGTCTGCAAAAGATCCTCGAACAAACCTTGCGCACCGTCATGAACCAACAACTCAGCGAGCGAGGTTTCAGGTGGACGATCAGTTGTCGATGCGCTCGCGATCGAAAGACGCCCGAGTTGATGCGGGCCGACGATACTTAGTAAAGCGAAGTCATCGAAGCCGCGCACGGCTTTGCTGAAACGCCGGACCAACTCATCGCGCAACGCACCTTCAGGAAGATTCATCTCGAATATCGGATGAATGCCGCGTTCACAACCATAACTTTCCAGGCGTGTCGGCATGGTCAGCGAAACGGCATTTTCATCAATCGCATCGTCCCGATAGCTGAACACGCTGTCGACATCTGCGTGCCCGCGCCCCAATCTTCCAACCTCATGGCCGCCGACGCAGACCTGCAAGCGGTCCAATGCCTCAGCCATGGAAGTTCACCTTGCGCAGCGTGTCGAGTGTCGGCCGTCGAGAGGCGCGGGGGATTGCGGCCAATTCGTAGCCGAATCCGTTAAGAATGGCTTCGACTTTACGCAGACCGATTTCCGAGATTGTGTTGTTTTCAATCCCCGAGATTGTTGCGCGGCTCATGCCGTATTGCTGCGCCAAAGCTTGCTGGGACAGCTTTTCAGCCTTACGCAAGCTTCTGATCAACTCGCCAATTTTTTCCATCACCGCCTCAAATGCATTGTTTACAATGCAAATCCACCAAAAAAATTTAATTGCATCATAAACAATGCAATTAAATGAGCTTAGCGTAGATGGTCAGCCATCGCTAACGTCTTAACACCGCCCCTCAAACCCCAACTCAACCCCCGCCCCCGCCACATCACTACTCACCCGCACCTGCCCGCCATGCAACTGCATGATCGACTGCACTATCGCCAGCCCCAACCCGCCCGAATCGCCCGGTTCGGCTCGCGAAGGGCCGACGCGATAAAAGCGGTCGAACAGTTTGCCCAGATGCTCAGGCGGGATGATCGGGCCGTGGTTGTGCACTTGCAGCCAGCACATACCCCGTTCATCCCGGCGGCGAAGGCTGATCAGGGTGCCGGGGTCGGCGTGACGCACGGCGTTGGCCAACAGGTTGCCGAGGGCGCGTTGCAGCAGTTGCTGGTCGGCGGGCAATTCGCCGTGCATGCGGTTTTGCAGTTGGAGGTCGCGGTCATCGGCCAGGGCTTCGAAGTAATCGCAGAGCTCGTCGCCGACGCTGCGCAAGTCCAGTGTTTGCAGGTTGAGCGCGCGTTCGGCCTGTTCGGCGCGGGCGAGAAACATCAGGTTCTCGGCCATGCGCTTGAGCCGTTCGAACTCTTCCATGTTCGAGGCCAGCACGTCCTGATATTCCGCCGTGCTGCGCGGATGGTTCAGGGCCTGGCCGTTGCTGGCCAGCAAGGTGTGCAACGGCGTGCGGATTTCGTGGGCGAGGTCGGCAGAGAACTGCGACAGACGCTGCACACTGTCGTCCAGCCGCGCCAGCATGGCGTTGAGCGCGTGCACCGGCTCGCGCAATTCGGTCGGCGTGCCCTCGGTCGGCAGGCGTCGATCGAGGCTGCGCAGATCGATGTTGCGCACCGCTTCGCTCAACTGATGCAACGGTTGCAGCCCCCGACGCAGCAACAACAGGCCCAGCGCAAAGGCGAGCAATGCGCCGAGGCCGACAGCCAGATACAGGCGCAGGCGATAACTGCCGAGCATCTGCTCGCGCTCGCTGAGCACTTTGCCGGCGATCACCGTCAGGGTTTCACCGTTGGGGCCTTGGGCCTGACCGGACAGCAATGCCAGTTCGGCACCGTCGCTGGCCTGCCAGGTGAGCACGTCGCGGCGTTGCGGCAGTTGTTCTCGCGCTAATGCATTGAGCGCTGGCAATTCGCGCTGACGCGGGTTGATCGCGATCACGCTGGAGCCGTCGGCGCGGCGCACCAGCAGCAGGCTGTCGAGATTGCCGAGCATGTTCTGGTACAGCCGCGGCCGTGCCTGCAAAGCGTCAAGACTGTCGCTGTCGGCGAGCAAGGCGCGCACTTGTTCCAGGCGGCCAAGCAAGGCCATGTCGTCACGAAAGGCCAGCTCCGAGGCCAGCGAGCGGTAGAGAAAAACGCCGATTGCGCTGAGTACCAGCGCGCAGACCACGGCGAAGGCCAGCGCCAGACGCCAGGCGATCGACTTACTCCACATCGTCCGGCGCTTCCAGCTGATAACCGACGCCGCGCACGGTGTGGATAAGTTTCGGCATGTACGGGTCGTCGACCTTGGCGCGCAAGCGTCGGACTGCGACTTCGACCATGTTGGTGTCGCTGTCGAAATTCAGGTTCCACACCTGCGAAGCGATCAGCGTGCGCGACAGCACTTCGCCCTGGCGGCTGGCGAGCAACTGCAGCAAGGCAAACTCTTTGTTGGTCAGGGCAATGCGTTGGCCGCCGCGACTGACCCGGCGGCGCAACACGTCGATCTCCAGATCAGCGATGTTGTACGACTCGGCTTCGCGCATCGGCCCGCGTCGCAGCAGCGTGCGCACCCGCGCGAGCAATTCGGCGAAGGCGAAGGGTTTGAGCAGGTAATCATCGGCACCCAGCTCCAGCCCACGGACGCGGTCTTCGATGGCGTCCTTGGCGGTGAGAAACAGCACCGGTGTGGCGCCGCGCTGGCGGATCAGTTGCAGCAATTGCCAGCCGTTGAGACCGGGCAGCATCACGTCGAGGATGATCAGGTCATATGCCTGCTGCTCGATAAAATAGCGGCCGTCGAGACCATTGAGCGCCACATCCACGGCAAAACCCGACTCGCCAAGGCCCTTGGCGAGGAAATTGGCGGTTTTGGCTTCATCTTCTACGACCAGCAAACGCATGGCACACCTCGATTGTTCAGGCACACAGGCTAGGCGTGTTCGGCGTCGTTGCCCATTACAAACTTGTAATCCGCCTGACGGGGTTCTGACGAAGTGCGCCGGTTAAGGTGCAGACATCCCCATTCGGAGCCTGCCCATGACCGTCAAATACCTTGTCGCCAGCCTGATCCTCGGCCTCAGCGGCGCCGCGAGCGCCACACCGGAACTGCCGCGCCACGCCGACCTCGATCTGAAAACCGCACGCTGGCTGGCCGACAAGGCGATGAGCAGCTGCACCGGCACGGTGTCGGTGCTCGACCGTGGCGGCAACCTGTTGGTGACGCTGCGTGGTGACGGCGTCGGCCCGCATAACACCGCCGCCAGTCAGCGCAAGGCCTACACCGCGCTGTCGACCAAGACCCCTACGCGGCTCTTCGCCGAGCGCGCCCGCAGCAACGCGGAAACCGCCAACCTCAACACCCTCGACGAATTGCTCTTGCTCGGCGGCGGCATTCCGCTGTTCGCCGGCAGCGAACTGGTCGGCGCCATCGGCGTGGCCGGTTCCGGCGGCGGTGAGCAAGACGAAAACTGCGCCCTCGCCGCCGCCGACAAAGCCGGCCTGACCATCACCCGTTCCCACTAAGGAGATCCACCATGACCACCCTGCGCATGACCCTCGCCGCCCTCGGCCTGAGCGCTGTTTCCAGCCTGGCGCTGGCCGCCGGCAACCCGCTGAGCGTGCACGTGCTCAACCTGGAAAACGGCCTGCCATCACCAGGCATCAACGTCACCCTGGAAAAACACGTCGGCGAAAACTGGCAGCCACTGGCCCAAGGCGCCACCAACGAGCAAGGGCGGATCGCCGAACTGTTCCCGGCCAAACAGCCATTCGAGGCCGGTGAATACCGCGTGGTGTTCAAGACCGGCGAGTACTACCAGAAGATCAAGCACGAGACGTTCTTCCCGGAAATTCCGGTGATCTTCCAGGTCAAGCAGACCGATCAGCACTACCACATCCCGCTGCTGCTGAGCCCGTACGGCTTCTCGACCTATCGCGGTTCGTAATCCAAACGTAGATCCCCTGTAGGAGTGAGCCTGCTCGCGATAGCAATCTGTCAGTTGATTCATGTGTGACTGACATACCGCTATCGCGAGCAGGCTCACTCCTACAATGGTTCGGTGTGAAATCTCAAATCGTGGCCAAGGCCCGCAATCGCGCGCTATCGAGGATTTCGATCTCGCCGTAAGCCAGACCAATAATTCCCTGCCCCTGCAAGTCCTTGAGGATCTGATTGGTAGTCTGCCGCGACAGCGACAGCATCGCTGCCAACTGCTCCTGCGGCAGTTGCAGCGTCCGGCGTGGTGCGTCGAGTTCGCCGTAGCCTTCGGCGATCATCAACAAGCGATGAGCCAAGCGCGCCGGGGCCGGCAGCAGGCTCAGTTGTTCAAGATTGATGAAGGCCAGGCGCAATTTGTGGCTCATCAGCAGCGCCAGATGCCGCCAATACTGCGGCTGGTCGTCGAGCAGTTTGAGCAGCGCCGCCTGCGGAATATTCAGCAAGGTGCATGCCCCGACGGCATAGGCATCATGGGTGCGTGGCTGACCGTCAAACAGACAGATTTCGCCGAACCAGTGCGGCGCCTCCACCAGACTCAACAACGCCTCCTTGCCCTGCTCGCTGACTGCGCCGATGCGCACCGCGCCATCGAGCACCGCGTACAGACCGCACGGCGCATCGCCGCGCTGGAACAGCCGCTGCCCCGCGGTCAGCCGCCGCTCTCGGGCCAACGCCAGCAGACTATCCTGAAAGGACAGCGGCAGATGACTGAACCACTGGCCGTTGAGCAACCGTGCACGAATTTGCATAACCACTCCTGGAGTGTCGCCTGCCCGACAGAGCGAGCGCCGATCCCGAGGGATGATGCATTCAACCCCACTGGAGGAACAACAATGAAAAGCCTCGTCGACCACCTCAGTCAATACGCCGCCTACCACCGCGACCCGCGCAACATCGTCAGCCACTTTATCGGCATACCGCTGATCGTGGTGGCGGTCGCGGTTCTGCTGTCTCGCCCGGAGTGGTCGCTGGGCGGGTTGTGGGTATCTCCCGCCGTTGTCGTGGCGCTGGCGTCGGCGTGGTTCTACCTGCGTCTGGAGTTACAGCTCGGCGTGTTGATGACGCTGCTGATGGGCCTGTCGGTGTGGGTCGGACATGCACTGGCGCAGCAAAGCACCCTGGTCTGGCTGAGCAGCGGCCTGGCGATGTTCGTGATCGGCTGGGCGATCCAGTTTGTCGGGCATCACTATGAAGGGCGCAAACCGGCGTTTGTCGATGACATCAGCGGGCTGATTGTCGGGCCATTGTTTGTCGTCGCGGAACTGGCGTTTTTGCTCGGGCTGCGGCAGGAATTGAAACAAGAGATCGAGTTGCGGGCGGGGGTGGTGCGGGTCAATCCGAATCGTGCGGCTGTTTAGACCGCTTTCGCGAGCAGGCTCGCTCCCACAGAAAAACGCATTCCAATTGTGGGAGCGAGCCTGCTCGCGAAGCTTTACGCTTTTAGAGGTTAGCGACTTTCTGCCAGACCTTCGGTTTGAAGAACAACGTTTCACCCTTGGCCAGGCCGATCAGGCTGTCGTGGTCTTTCACCACCTCGGCTTCGATCAGATCAGTCTGCCCTTCGACCTTCAGCGTCACCCGCGTCGTCGCACCCAGTGGGCGGATATCGCGCACTTCAGCGGCATGGTGATCTTCCAGCTCATGCCTGGACAACGACACTTCATGCGGGCGGAACAGCACATGGTTGTCGTCGCTCAGCAGCAAGCGGTTCGAGTCGCCAAGGAAGTGATAGACGAAATCACTGGCCGGGTTTTCGTAGACGTCGCCCGGTGAGCCGATCTGCTCGATCACGCCCTTGTTCATCACCACGATACGGTCGGCGACTTCCATTGCTTCTTCCTGGTCGTGGGTCACGAACACCGAAGTCAGGTTGATGTCTTCGTGCAGCCGCGCCAGCCAGCGCCGCAGTTCCTTGCGCACCTTGGCGTCGAGGGCGCCGAACGGTTCATCGAGCAGCAATACTTTCGGCTCGACCGCCAGGGCACGGGCCAGGGCGATACGCTGACGCTGACCACCGGACAATTGCTCAGGATAACGATCCGACAGCCAGTCCAGTTGCACCATGTTCAGCAGTTCGTGGACCTTGGCCGCGATCTGGCTTTCGCTCGGGCGTTGGTTCTTCGGTTTCATGCGCAGGCCGAACGCGACGTTGTCGAACACCGTCATGTGGCGGAACAACGCGTAATGCTGGAACACGAAACCGACGTTGCGATCCCGCACATCGTGGCCGGAAACGTCTTCGCCGTGAAAGACGATGTTGCCCTGATCCGGGGTTTCCAGACCGGCAATAATGCGCAGCAAGGTGGTTTTGCCGCAGCCCGAAGGGCCCAGCAGCGCGACCAGCTCACCGCTCTGGATGTCCAGGCTGATGTTGTCCAGCGCTTTGAACGCATTGAAATTCTTGCTGACGTTACGCACTTCGATCGACATGAATTATTCCTCCGCGGCGCTGGCGCGCAGGCGGTTGATACGGTTTTCGCTCCACTGCTTGAGCAGCAGGATGAAGAGCGCCAGGATCAGCAACAGGCTCGCCACGGCGAACGCGGCCACGTGGTTGTATTCGTTGTAGAGGATCTCGACGTGCAGCGGCAAGGTGTTGGTCACCCCGCGAATGTGCCCGGACACCACCGACACCGCACCGAACTCGCCCATGGCCCGCGCGGTACACAGCACCACGCCATAAATCAGGCCCCACTTGATGTTCGGCACGGTGACGTGCCAGAACATCTGCCAGCCATTGGCACCGAGCAGGCGCGCGGCTTCCTCCTCTTGGGTGCCTTGTTCCTGCATCAGCGGGATCAGTTCACGGGCCACGAACGGCACGGTGACGAAAATCGTCGCCAGCACAATGCCCGGCAGGGCGAAGACGATCTGGATGTCGTGATCCTGCAGCCACGGCCCGAACAGGCCCTGCGCACCGAACATCAGCACGTAGACCAGACCGGCGATCACCGGCGACACCGAGAACGGCAGGTCGATCAGCGTGACCAGCATGCTCTTGCCACGGAACGAGTATTTGCTCACGCACCACGCCGCACTGACGCCGAACACCAGGTTCAGCGGCACCGAGATCAGCACGGCGATCACCGTCAGTTTCAGCGCCGACAGCGCGTCCGGTTCAAAAATCGCGGTGAAGAACGCGCCAAGGCCATTCTTCAAACCCTGCGATACAACGATGAACAGCGGCAGCAGGAGAAACAGGAAAAAGATCAGCCAGCCAAGACCGATCAGGATTCTGCGCGAGGTCGCACTGCCACGCCGCGCAGCGTTGGCCGAGGACGCGGCCGCAATAGACGATTGGGACATGTTCGCGCCTCCTTATGGGGTTTCGATGCGCCGCTGCAGCAAGTTGATCAGCAGCAACAGGACGAAGGAAACCACCAGCATCAGCACGCCGATGGAGGTGGCGCCGGTGTAATCGTACTGGTCGAGTTTGACCATGATCAGCAGCGGCAGGATTTCGGTTTTCATCGGCATGTTGCCGGCGATGAAAATCACCGAACCGTACTCGCCGACACCACGGGCGAACGCCAGGGCGAAACCGGTCAGCCAGGCCGGCAGCAGCGCCGGCAGCAGAATGTGACGGAACACCTGCAACGGCTTGGCACCGAGGCAGGCAGCCGCTTCTTCGACTTCACGGGGAATATCGGCCAGCACCGGCTGCACCGTGCGCACCACGAACGGCAGGGTCACGAAAGTCAGGGCAAGGGTGATGCCCAGCGGCGTGTAGGCGATCTTGAAACCGAGGTCGGCGGCGAACTGGCCGACCAGACCGGTCGGCGTGTACAGCGCCGTCAGCGCGATACCGGCCACAGCGGTGGGCAGGGCGAACGGCAGATCGATCATCGCGTCGATCACCTTGCGTCCGGGGAATGTGTAGCGCACCAGCACCCAGGCCAGCAACGTACCGATGATGCCGTTGATGATCGCCGCACACAGCGCGGTACCGAAGCTCAGCTTCAACGCCGCCAGCACACGCGGTGCGGAAATGATCGTCCAGAACTGATCCCAGGTCAGCTGGGCGGCATGGACGAACATCGCCGCCAGCGGGATAAGCACAATCAGGCTGAGGTACACCAAGGTGTAACCCAGCGTCAGCCCGAAGCCGGGTATGACGGGGGAGATACGACGCGACATAAAAGTCCCTGGTTGAAAACGCATCAATGTGGGAGCGAGCCGGCTCGCGAAGAGGGAGTATCAGTCAACATCCCTGTCGCTGATAAACCGCCTTCGCGAGCAGGCTCGCTCCCACATGGTTTGTGCCTGAACTTCAGGCTCGTTTCGAGTGAGATTACTGCGCCTGATAAATCTGGTCGAACACGCCACCGTCGTTGAAGAATTTCGGCTGCGCGGATTTCCAGCCGCCGAAGTCCTTGTCGATGGTCACCAGCTCCAGTTTCGGGAACTGCTGGGCATATTTGGCCGCTACGTCCTTGTCACGTGGACGATAGAAGTTTTTCGCGGCGATTTCCTGGCCGGCCGGGCTGTACAGGTGCTTGAGATAGGCTTCGGCGATCTGCGCGTTGCCCTTCTTCTCGGCATTCTTGTCGACCACGGCCACTGGCGGTTCGGCGAGGATCGACAGCGAAGGTACGACGATGTCGAACTTGTCGGCGCCGCCATCTTCTTTCAGCGCCAGGAACGCTTCGTTTTCCCAGGCCAGCAACACGTCGCCCTGACCGTTGTTGACGAAGGTGATGGTCGAACCACGGGCGCCGGTGTCGAGGATCGGCACGTGCTTGAACAGGGTTTGTACGTATTCCTTGGCCTTGGCTTCATCCCCGCCGTTGGCTTTCAGGCCATAGGCCCACGCCGCGAGGAAGTTCCAGCGTGCACCGCCCGAGGTTTTCGGGTTCGGCGTGATCACCGAGACGTCATTCTTGACCAGATCGCCCCAGTCCTTGATGCCTTTTGGGTTGCCCTTGCGCACCAGGAACACGATGGTCGAGGTGTACGGCGTGCTCGCTTCCGGCAGACGCTTCTGCCAGTCGGCCGGCAGAGTCTTGCCGAGCTTGGCGATTTCATCGATGTCGCCGGCCAGGGCCAGGGTCACCACGTCAGCACGCAGACCGTCGATCACCGCACGACCCTGCTTGCCCGAACCACCATGGGATTGCTGGATTTTCACCGTGTCGCCGGCATGATCCTTCTGCCAGAACTTGATGAATTCGGCGTTGTATTCCTGATACAGCTCGCGCGTCGGGTCATACGACACGTTGAGCAGTTCGTAATCCTTGGCAACGGCGGAACCGGCAAACACGGCACTGGCCAGCGCGGCCAAAGCGTAACGGCGAATCGACGACATGGTGAAAGCTCCTGGAATTCTTGGTGGTGGCTTTTTCTTATGTGTTGCTGGAATCGGGTCCCGTGAAAGATCGCCGCCTTCGCCAGCTCCTGCACACAGCCCCCTGTAGGAGCTGCCGAAGGCTGCGATCTTTTGATCTCAAGCTCAGCCCGGTTGTTTACCGGGTTGCTGCAAACGGAATTTCTCTTTGCGTTCGATCTGTACGACTTGCGCGTTGTGCACAGTGATCTCCACCGCGCCGAACCGCAGATCGCGCAGGGCGCTCTGGATTTCACGCAAGATGGTGCTTTCGTCCTGACCGTCAACGCTGCGAAGGGATGCGCTCATGGTGCTGCTCCTTTGAAGGGATTTTGCCTGGCAGTGGGCGGCACTGCGTTCGGCGTGGGAGCAATATAAGAGAGGCACGGATATTCTTAAAAAGACTATTTAAGAATGTTTATATAACCAGAAATGTTTGTCTGCCCGCACAAGGGGTTGCAGCCTGTAAAAGCAAAAGATCACAGCCTGCATCAACTCCTGCACCGATCCCCGTAGGAGCTGCCGAAGGCTGCGATCTTTTGATCTTTAACTAATCAGTGAAGCACGCTCCCAATCAATTTCCGCCGCAGAAATTGGTCGCCCAAACCAATACCCCTGCCCCAGATCACACGCCTGCTCAAGCAAAAACGCCGCCTGCTCAACCTCCTCGATCCCCTCGGCATGCACCTGCATTCCCATGCTCCGCGCCAGCGCGATGATCACCCGGACAATCGCCACGTCATCCTCGTCCCAGGGCAACCCGGCAACGAAACCCTGATCGATCTTGAGTTTCTGCACCGGCAGGCGCTTGAGCCGCAGCAGCGAGGAATAGCCGGTGCCGAAATCATCAATGGCCAGGCGCACACCCAGCTCACGCAACCGATGCATTTGCTCCAGCGCCACTTCTGGATCGTCCATTACCGCGCTTTCGGTGACTTCCAGTTCCAGATGGGCCGGATCCAGCCCGGTGTCGTGCAGCACCTGCGCCACCTGCTGGTAAAGCTCACGCCGGGCAAACAGCCGCGACGAGACATTCACCGCGACGAACGACAGCACCACGCCGCTTTGCTGCCATTGGCACATCTGTCGACAAGCCTGCTGCATCACCCAGGCATCGATGTCGGCGATCAGACCGGTGCGCTCGGCAATCGGAATGAATTCTGCCGGCGACACCAGGCCGCGCTGCGGATGCTGCCAGCGCACCAGTGCCTCGACGCCGATCAGACGGCTGCTTTGCAGGTCGTGCACCGGCTGGTAATAGACACACAATTCCTGCTGCTCCAATGCGCGGCGCAGTTCGAAGGCGATTTCGACCCGTTGCTGGGCGTGCGCGGTCAGTTCTTCGGTGTACAGCGCGTAGCCGTTGCGCCCGCTGCTTTTGGCTTTGAACAGCGCGCTGTCGGCGTTGCGCAGCAACTGCTCGGCGCCCAAGGCATCGCTGGGAAACAGGCTGATGCCGATGCTGGCGTTGATAAACAGTTGATTGCCGTCAATCAGCATCGGCTCCTTCAACGCGTCCAGAATCCGTTGTGCCAATGCCGCCGCCTGCGCGGGCTGTGGACAACTTTCCGCGAGCACGGCGAATTCATCACCGCCCAGCCGTGCCAGGGTGATGCCGGGGCCGGGCAGCTCCTGCAAACGCGTCGCCACCATTTTGAGCAACCGATCACCGACGTTATGCCCGAGGCTGTCGTTGATCATCTTGAAATGATCCAGATCGAGCATCAGCAGCGCGCAGCCACGCTTGTGCGTCTGCGCCGAAGACAACGCCTGTTCGGCGCGGTCGCTGAACAGCAGGCGATTGGGCAGATCGGTCAACGGATCGTGATGCGCCAGGTGTTTGAGCTCGGACTCGGAATCCTTGATCGCACTGATGTCGGAGAACACCGCCACGTAATGGCTGAGCCGGCCGGAATCATCGTGAATCACCCGGATCGTCTGCCACTGTGGATAAATCTCGCCGGTCTTGCGCCGGTTCCAGATCTCGCCGCTCCATTCACCTTCAGCCTCGAGTGTGGCGAACATCGCCTGATAGAAGCCCGGCGGATGATGGCCGGACTTGAACAGACTGGGCTGCTGGCCGATGACCTCGTCGCGCCGATAACCGGTGATCTCGATGAAAGCGCGGTTGACGTGGACGATCGAGCCTCGATGGTCGGTGACCAGTACACCTTCGCGGGTGCAGTCGAACACGGCGGCCGCCTGACGCAGGCGCTCGCGGTCGGTATGCCGCTCACGCAAGCGCGCGCCGATGCCGAGAAACCGACACAGACGCGCCCGCGCGAGAAAAATCACCCCGGCGCTGACCGCTGCCAGCAGATAACCGTTGATCAGTTGCCAATGGGCCCGCTCACCGGAGTCATCGAAGAATTTGCTTAATAAATGATCAGAAACCTGCAGCCACACGGCGGCCAGTACCAGGTAGAGCAGCGCTGCACGCAAGGCATCGCGGTAAGTCGCAGACATTCGGTCGTCCATGTCCCTACAAAAAGGTTGGAATTATAGGTCAAGAAACATTCAGCGACTTCTTATCTGAAAGGGCGACTGGTTTTATCTGCGTGCTTAGTGATAATGCAACGGCTGTTTTTATCTTTATCGAGGGCCCTATAGCCTATGTGGTACGAAGGTTTTCTTGGCTTGTCGGCCTGGTCACTGGTCGCGGTCACCCTGCTGATGACCCATGTGACGATTGTTGCCGTCACGGTCTATCTGCACCGTTACTCGGCCCATCGCTCGCTCGAGCTGAATGCGGGTCTGAAGCACTTTTTCCGTTTCTGGCTGTGGCTGACCACGGCGCAGAACACCCGCGAGTGGACCGCCATCCACCGCAAACACCACGCCAAATGCGAAACCGAAGATGACCCGCACAGCCCGGTGATCAAGGGCCTGTCCACAGTGCTGCGCACCGGTGCCGAGCTGTACCGCAGCGAAGCACAGAACCCGGAGACCCTGCGCATCTACGGGAAGAACTGCCCGGAAGACTGGATCGAACGCAACCTGTACAGCCGCTATCCATTACTGGGCGTGGCGATCATGGGCGTGATCGACCTGCTGCTGTTCGGCACCATCGGCATCACCATCTGGGCAATCCAGATGATGTGGATTCCGGTGTGGGCCGCTGGTGTCATCAACGGCCTGGGCCACGCCGTCGGCTATCGCAATTTCGAATGCCGTGATGCGGCGACCAATCTGGTGCCCTGGGGCATCCTGATCGGCGGTGAAGAACTGCACAACAACCATCACACATATCCCAACTCGGCCAAGCTGTCGGTGAAGAAATGGGAATTCGACCTCGGCTGGGCGTGGATCAAGGTCTTCTGCTTCCTGCGTCTGGCCAAGGTGCAGCGGGTCGCACCGATCGCCCACCGCGTTGAAGGCAAGGGCAGCCTCGACATGGACACTGCCATGGCGATCCTCAACAACCGCTTCCAGATCATGGCCCAGTACCGCAAATTGGTGATCGGCCCGCTGGTCAAGCAGGAGCTGGCCAAGGTCGATCATTCGGTACGCCACCAGTTCCACCGGGCCAAACGCCTGCTGTCTCGGGAAACCAGCCTGCTGGAAGACCGTCATCACCTGCGCATCCAGACCATGCTGGAACACAGCCAGGCGCTGAAAGTCATTTACGAAAAACGCCTGGCCCTGCAGCAGATCTGGGTCAAGACCAGTTCCAATGGCCACGACATGCTCGCTGCCATCAAGGAATGGATTCACGAGGCCGAGGCCAGTGGCATCCAGTCGTTGCGTGATTTTGCCGATCAGCTGAAAACCTACTCGCTGCGTCCTGCGGCGGTTTGATCCGGCACTGGCTGCGATCTTCTGATTCTTGAGATCAAGAGATCGCAGCCTCGTTGCACTCGTCAGCTCCTACAGCTCGCCGCTTGGCGGGACTCGGTAATGGCCGGGAACTTCGCCGAAAATCCTCTATCTCAAAGACACTTCGCCATCCCGGCGGGTTGTCCTGTGGCCGTTGTCGACATTGCGGCGTGCCCTTTGAGATCTGTGCCGATGGGCAACAACAACCAGAAAGACACATCCTTCACCCAATGGCCCGAGGCCGCGCAAACGTTGATGGCGCTGATGCACGCGCAAGGCGAAGTCGCGCGCCTGAGCGAACGCGAACAGTTGATCAGTTCCCTGCTGGTCAGCGTCAACGCCGTGCTCTGGGCTTTCAACTGGGAAACACGTCAGGTGCTGTATGTCAGCCCGGCGTACGAACGGATTTTCGGCCGCTCCGCAGCACTCTTGCTGGCTGACTACAACCAATGGCGTGACAGCATTTATCCCGATGATCTCGAGTACGCCGAACAGAGCCTCGCCGAAGTCCTGCACCGAGGTGCGGTGGAGGATCGCGAGTACCGCATCATCGCCGCCGACGGCCAGGTGCGCTGGATCAGCGACAAATGCTTCATCAATCGGCAGGACGAGCCCGGTCAACCGGTGATCATCGTCGGCATCGCCGAAGACATCACTGACAAGAAAAACATGGAAACCGAGCTGCAACGCTTGGCCACCACCGATGTGCTGACGCAGAGCAGCAACCGCCGCCACTTCTTCGAATGTGCCCACCGCGAGTTCGCCGAGGCCCGCCGCCACGGCACACCGCTGGCCTTCCTGCTGCTGGACATCGACGATTTCAAAGTGATTAACGACAGCTACGGCCACCCCGAAGGCGACAACGTGCTGCAACGGATCGCCGAGTGCGGGCGTGGATCATTGCGTCGCGGCGACCTGTTCGGGCGGATTGGCGGTGAGGAGTTCGCTGCGGTGTTCCCCGGCTGTGCGCCGGAGATGGCCGTGCAAGTGGCAGAGCGACTGCAGCAGGAAATCCAGCGGCTGCGCTTCAACCACGACGGTCAGCCGTTCAGCATCACCGTGAGCCAGGGCCTGACCAATCTCACCGACGAAGACAAGAGCCTCGACAACCTGTTCGCCCGCGCGGATGCCGCGATGTACGAGGCGAAGCGGCAGGGCAAGAACCGGATTATTGCGGCCTGACCCGGTCTCATATTCAACACATCCCCCTGTAGGAGTGAGCCTGCTCGCGATCGCGGAGTGTCAGACGAAACTTTAATAACTGACACTCCGCTATCGCGAGCAGGCTCACTCCTACAGGGTTTATGTAAGCTGTTTATTTGCGCATCCGCATCAACTCCGGCAAGCCGATCTTGAGCAACCGCGCCGTCCTGCTCTTCGCCAGTTCCTCGACGCCTTCATGCTCGGTCAGCCGCGCCATCTGCGCCGCCATGTTCATCACCAGCGCCTCGCGACTGTAAACGCCACCACCGAGCTGGTAGACCGAAGCAATCAACTCGCGCAACTCCAGCGGCAGCCGCCAGCGAGTTCTCAATGCCGAGCCGTAGGAAGCGGCAAACTTCGCCAACGCTTCACCGACCTCTTCCAGCTCGTCCAGCTCGCCGCCGGCCTGTCGCCATTCCTGCAAGCAGCGCAGCAGCGCCAGATCGCCGAGTCGATGCAGCATGCCCGCGCAATAGCAGCGTTCCTGATCCAGATCGAGCAAGCGCGCCAGCGTGCGGGCATATTCCGCCGTGTGCAGTGACAGCCCCCAGTAGCGCTCGGCGTAATCTGCCAGGCACACATTGCTGAGCCGGGCGCTGCGTTTGAGCGCCAGCCCGAGTATCAGGTTCATGCTTTGCCCGGTGCCGAGTCGATGCAGCGCCTGCGCCAGGGTCTGCACTGGCGCGCCATGGTGCTGCGCAGCACTGTTGGCGGCCGCGATCAGCACCGCGGTGATCTGCGGATCGGTACGAACCTCTTCCTCCAGCAGTTTCAGGTCCAGCCCTTCTTGATTGAGGCTGCGCTTGACCGCCACTTGCACGTCGGTCATCAGCGGCGCGCCATCGGCCTGCTCGCGACGCCGTTCCAGAAACACTGGCAGGGTCATGCCCGGCGCCAGTGCCGGCACTTCGCAGACCACGGCTTCGCCGGCGTTGAGCAGCAAACCCTGCAAGCGCTCGGTCAGGCCTTCCATGTTCAACGGTTTGGTCAGGTACGCGGTCGGCGCCAGCGGAATCGCTTCGCGCACGCTGGCGCTGTCGTTGCGGCTGCTCATCAGAATGAACGGCAGTGGCGGATTGCGTTTGCGCTGACGAACGCTGCGCAGCACATGCAGTCCATCGATTCCGGGCAGCTCCCAATCGACGATGGCCAGGTCATACGGCACCTCGCCAAGCAACGACAGCGCTTGCTGGCCGTCGGCGCACAGATCCAGGCGCGCATCGCAGCGCACGTTGAGCAGTACTTGTTTAAGCAGGTCGCGAGACCAGGGATCGGCCTCGGCAATCAACACCCGGGGTACGGCGGGTAAATCAACGGCAGTCATGCGCGCTCTCCTTGCAATGCCTGAACCTTAGCCAATGCCGGACATTCGTTACAGCGCAAACGCGGCCGATGTGTTTCAACGGGCGTAAAAAAACCCGCCGAAGCGGGTTTTTGTCGAGCAGGTCACACCATCGATCAGAGTTCGGAGAAGCACTCTTCGATGATCGCCAGACCCTTGTCCAGTTGCTCGTCCGGCGAAGTCAGCGGGACCAGCACGCGCAGCACGTTACCGTAAGTGCCGCAGGACAGCAGGATCAGGCCCTTGTCCCGCGCCTTGGCGACAACAGCCGCTACAGCGGTCGGGTTTGGCTTGTGGCTGTCGCCGTTTTCGAACAGCTCGACCGCGATCATCGCGCCCAGCGCGCGCACTTCACCGATCACCGGGTACTTGGCCTGAATGGCCTTCAGGCCGGTGACCAGACGCTCGCCGACAGCCTTGCAGCGGTCCAGCAGTTGCTCTTCTTCGAACACTTCCATCACGGCCAGCGCAGCGGCGCAAGCGATCGGGCTACCAGCGTAGGTGCCGCCCAGGCCACCCGGGGCGATGGCGTCCATGTACTCGGCCTTGCCGCACACGCCGGCCAGCGGGAAACCGCCAGCGATGGACTTGGCAAAGGTGGTCAGGTCGGCGGCAACGCCCATCTGCTCCATGGCGAAGAAAGTGCCGGTACGGCCAGCGCCGGTCTGCACTTCGTCAGCGATCAGCAGAATGCCGTGCTGGTCGCACAGCGCGCGCAGACGCTTCATGAATTCCTTCGGCGCAACGTAGAAACCACCCTCACCCTGCACCGGCTCGATGATGATCGCGGCGATGTCCTTCGGCTCGGCGTCGTTCTTGAAGATGCGTTCGATGGAGGCGATCGAGTCGTCGATGCTCACACCGTGCAGTTCGTTCGGGTACAGCGCGCGGAAGATGCCGCCTGGCATCAGGCCCATCCCGGCCGAGTACGGCACGACTTTACCGGTCAGGCCCAGGGTCATCATGGTGCGACCGTGGTAAGCGCCGGTGAACGCGATCACGCCAGCGCGGCCGGTGGCGGCACGGGCGATCTTCACGGCGTTTTCCACCGCTTCGGAACCGGTGGTCACCAGCAGGGTTTTCTTGGCGAAATCGCCCGGCACCTTGGCGTTGATTTTTTCGCACAGCTCAACGTACGGCTCGTAGGCCAGCACCTGGAAGCAAGTGTGGGTCAGCTTGTTCAGCTGTTCGGTTACGGCAGCGATGATTTTCGGGTGCACGTGGCCGGTGTTCAGTACAGCAATGCCGCCAGCGAAGTCGATGAACTCACGACCTTCGACGTCGGTCACCGTTGCGTTCTTTGCCGACTCGGCGAAGATCGGGTGAATCTGGCCAACACCACGAGGTACGGCATTGGTGCGGCGGGCCATCAGTTCAGCGTTAGTCTTGCTCATTACAGTCCTCATTCGCCGCTCATCGGGCGGCGTGGTTCAAGGATGAAGCGGGAGGAATCGGCAGTGGCAGCATGCGATGATCGACTGCCACGGCGTTCCCGGCCGCAGAGAAAATTCCGTTTTGAAACGACGCAAAGGACAGCGCTCTCGTGCCCTTTGCGTTTGCAGCGATCCCGTTCCCGACTTAGATGCCCAGGCAGAGGTATTTGATTTCCAGGTAATCTTCGATGCCGTACTTGGAACCTTCACGGCCCAGGCCCGAGGCCTTGATGCCGCCGAACGGCGCGACTTCGTTGGAGATCAGCCCGGTGTTGACGCCGACCATGCCGTATTCCAGCGCTTCGGCGACACGGAACACACGGCCGAGGTCGCGTGCGTAGAAATACGAGGCGAGACCGAATTCGGTGTCGTTGGACATGGCGATCACTTCCGCTTCGTCTTTGAAGCGGAACAGCGGCGCCAGCGGACCGAAGGTTTCTTCCTTGGCCACGGCCGCGTTTTTCGGCACGTTGGTGAGGATGGTCGGCTCGAAGAAGTTGCCTTCCATCGCCTTGCCGCCGGCCAGTACGGTCGCGCCTTTGCTCACGGCGTCAGCGATGTGTTCCTGAACCTTGGCCACGGCTTTTTCGTCGATCAGCGGGCCGGTGGTGGTGCCGTCTTCCAGACCGTTGCCGATTTTCAGTTTGGCCACAGCCACTTTCAGCTTCTCGGCGAACGCATCGTAGACCGCGTCCTGAATGTACAGACGGTTGGCGCAGACGCAGGTCTGGCCGTTGTTGCGGTATTTGGAAATGATCGCGCCTTCGACGGCCTTATCCAGATCCGCATCGTCGAACACGATGAACGGCGCGTTGCCGCCCAGTTCCAGCGAGACTTTCTTGATGTCCTTGGCGCATTCGGCCATCAACTGGCGACCGATTTCGGTCGAGCCGGTGAAGGACAGTTTGCGCACGATCGGGTTGCTGGTCAGCTCGCTGCCGATATCGCCGGCGCTGCCGGACACCACGCTGAACACACCCGCCGGAATGCCCGCGCGCTGAGCCAGTTCGGCCAGGGCGAAAGCGGAAAATGGAGTTTGCGATGCTGGCTTGAGCACCATGGTGCAACCGGCGGCCAGCGCCGGGCCGGCCTTGCGAGTGATCATCGCCGCCGGGAAGTTCCACGGGGTGATCGCGGCAGTGACGCCAATCGGTTGCTTGATCACGATCAGGCGCTTGTCCGGCTGGTGGCCTGGAATCACATCACCGTAGATGCGCTTGGCTTCTTCGGCGAACCACTCGATGAACGAAGCGGCGTAAACGATTTCGCCCTTGGCTTCGGCCAGCGGCTTGCCTTGCTCGAGGGTCATCAGGCGCGCGAGATCGTCCTGGTTCTCGATCATCAGCTCGAACCAGCGACGCAGCTTGCCGGCACGCTCCTTGGCGGTCAGTGCACGCCAGGCCGGCAGCGCCTTGTCGGCGGCCTCAATGGCACGGCGGGTTTCTGCGGCGCCCATCTTCGGCACGGTGCCGAGGATCTCGCCGGTGGCCGGGTTGTTGACCTTGATCGTCTGACCGTTGTCCGCATCGACCCAAGCGCCATCGATGAAGGCTTGCTGGCGGAACAACTGGGTGTCTTTAAGCTGCATGTCGGCTTTCCTTAACAGCACCGCGGCCTGCGCGGAGCAAATTATGATTGTAGAAAGGCGCCTCGAAGGCTGCCGTCAGGGAAATCAGTGAGCGGATTGTGGCGCATCGACAGTGCACGACCGGGCGCACCTGCGCTGCAACATCCCGTCAACGAGCGTTTGAAATCTCAAACGGATCGTAGGTTCAAAGGGGGTAAAGGACAATAGGTCGTTCGAAAAAAAGAACAAAAATGCCGCTTTTCAGATCAACGCACCGAAAACCCGTACTGCAGGAAAAACCTTAGATCAACCCCGGCAAAGCGCCAAGCGAGGGTTTTGCAGGACGTTACCGCTTTAAGGAATACCGCGATTTTGTGCCGACACGCACTCTGACAAAACCCGCCAAACCCGGCATGGACGCCCCGAGCCGACCTAGGTATGATGTCGCCCGCTGCACCAGTAGCTCAGCTGGATAGAGTACTGCCCTCCGAAGGCAGGGGTCGTGGGTTCGAATCCCGCCTGGTGCACCATGAATCAAACAAGAAAGCCCCGGACTGTGATGGTCCGGGGCTTTTTTGTGGGCGATGACAAGATCGCTGGAAGGCCGTCACTCCGTCGTCCAGTCAAACTCGTCATATTCATCGTCGTCATCTCCCTCCTCCTCCACCTCTTCAAACACCTCGTCTTCATCAACGAGGTCTTCCTCCGGCTGATTCAGCAGAAATTCCTTACGTGTCTCGGTTACTGCACGCCGCATTTGTTCGCCCTTTTCCGGGCAGTTGAGTAGCTGGGCGATGCGGTCGATTTTTGCTGCCACGGTGTCCTCCAGCGCATTGGCAATGGCTCGATAGTGCGCGTTTTCGCGGGGCAATGCCAAATGGCTGGGGATTCAGGGCAATCAGCCGCCCGAGAGCGGCCGAACCTCAGCGGTGATAACGCCGCACCGCGCTGCTGTTGCGCAGCACATGGCCTTTGATTTTTTCCGTCAACTCGGCGCGGGTCAGGCCGGCCGGCAAAGCGTCCGGGGCGAGGTCGAGCGCGTAGATCTGAATGATGTAGTGGTGCGCGCTGTCGCCCACTGGCGGGCATGGGCCCATGTAATGGGTGTTGCCTTTGCTGTTGGTGCCGCCGACGCCTTCGAGGGCGGATTTAGCGCCGACGCCGGCCGCGATCTGGTGGGTGGTGGGTTTGATCCCATAGTGAATCCAGTGATCGACGCCCAGGCCCTTCTGGCCGTCCGGGTCATGCATGACGATGGCGTAGCTCTGGGTTCCGGCCGGGCCGGCGTTCCAGCTCAGCGCTGGCGACTGGTTCTTGCCACCGCAGCCAGGCGCGTCGCTGGCGGCGGCCGAGGTGAACAGGCGGTTATCCGACACGCCCGGGATGCTCAGGGTGAAGCGCTCCTGGGCCTGCGCCGGGAACTGCACGCAAAGGGTCACGGCGATGGCCGCCAGCCATGGGTTGAGAGAGGTCAATCGGGTCATTCCGGGAGCACCTTGTGCAGTGAGGCCGTCGTCGGCCCGCAAACTATAGCTGTACCGTTCGTGCCTTGGCAGTAGCAAATGGCTGAACCTCCCGCGGCGGCCTCAACTCACAAGAGAAATGCCTGCGAGGAAGCTGAAGATGTCCCTGCACCGTGTCGCCCGTTTCGCCGATGTCCCGCAAGACCGTGGCCTGCAAGTCGAAATCGGCGACTGCAAGATCGTCCTGCTGCGTGCCAACGGAGAGTTGCGAGCGTTTCAGGGCCTGTGTCCACACGCCGGTGCGCCACTGGCCGAGGGTGCGTTGTGTCACGGCAGGTTGATCTGCCCTTGGCACAAAGCCGCGTACCGCGCCGAGGACGGTGGCCTGTGCGAGCCGCCGTCGCTGGACAGTCTCAAGCGCTATCCGCTGGAGTTGCGCGGCGAGGAGATCTGGGTCGATGACCAGCCCCTGCCCGATCAGCACACCCCGCCGGCCGACGATCCAAGAACGTTCGTGGTGGTCGGCGCCGGCGCCGCAGGCACTGCATGCGCGGCGGCGTTGCGGGAGAAGGGTTTTGGCGGGCGCATCGTTATGGTCGACGGCGAACAGGATGCCGGCTACGACCGCACGGTGCTGAGCAAATTTGTTCTGGCCGGGGAAATGTCGCCGAAAGAGGTTCCGCCCCTGCGCGATGAAGCCTTCTATCAAGCGCAACGCATCGAACGCGTACAAAGCGAAGTCAGCGCACTCGACGCTCCAGGCAAAACCCTTCATTTAAGCAATGGCGGAATCCTGCGCTACGACGCCGCGGTACTCGCGACGGGTGGCGCACCCAACCCGCTGAAACTACCCGGCGCTGAGCTGGCCAACGTCTTCGTCCTGCGTTCGAAAGCCCAGGCTGAACAGATCATCAACGCCGCTCAACCGGGCCAGCGCGCGGTGATCATCGGCGACAGTTTCATCGCCCTCGAATGCGCGTCAGCCCTGCGCGAGTACGGCCTCGACGTTACCGTGCTGGCGCGTCATGCGATCCCTTTCGCCAAGCAATTCGGCGAAGCGGTAGGCAAGGCGATTCGCGCGTTGCACGAAGAGCACGGGGTGAAGTTCATCAGCGAGCACGAGGCTACCGAGATCTTTGGCGAAGAGAAGGTCGAGGGCGTGTTGCTCGACAACGGCTTGCGCCTGGCGGCGGATTTGATCCTCGCTGGCGTCGGCGTCCACCCGGCTACCGAGGCCTTCGGCTCACTGTCCAAGGAAGATGATCAGTCTTTGCGCGTCGATGACGGCATGCGTGTCGGCGATGGTTTATGGGCCATCGGCGATATCGCCACGTTTCCGCTGAGCGGCCAGCCAACCCGAATCGAGCACTGGCGTTTGGCCCAGCAACACGCGCGCATTGCCGCCGCCAACATGCTCGGTGGCGAGGAGCATTATCTGGATGTGCCGTTCTTCTGGACGTACCACTTCGGCAAGAACTACGACTATCTCGGTCACGCTGCGGAATGGGACGAGGTCGAGTTCAACGGCGAGCCGGATAAGCCGCCGTTCATTGGCCTGTTCGCGAAAAACGGCATCGTCGTCGCGGCGGTGGCCTGCGACAAGCAACGCGCGATGGCGCTGCTGGCCGAACGAATGAAACAACCTTTGCGGATGAAGGAGGCGTGGACGCTGATCCAGGCCTGATACCGGTCCTGTAGGAGCTGCGTAGGAGCTGACGAGTGCAACGAGGCTGCGATCTCTTGATCTTGTTTCTACATAAGCAAAATCAAAAGATCGCAGCCTTCGGCAGCTCCTACAGTGGAGGTCACGTCAAGCGGTTTACCGGCTCGCGTTGGTCATCGCCATCGGCATGCAGAAAGATCACCCGCTGTTGCGCCAGCGGCGCGGGCAATGCCTGCTGCTGCACCGGCCAGAAATGCGTTTCCACGTGGCTGATATCGCCGTCCTGATCGTTGTGGATGGTCATCACGCCAGGCGTGCGCAGTTTCTGGAAACGCTCATCGCAGAGCTTGAAGCTTTTGCTCAGACCTTCATCACCAATCACCGGCGAGGGCAACCGGCGCTGAGCGAAGCTGCGGCTCTTGCGTTGCTGATAACGTGCCCAACCAATCAGGATCACTGCGTTGACCACCGCCACCCACAGATAAACCTGCAAGGTGCCCAAGGCGTCGAATGCCGAATGCTCGATGCGTGGGCCGCCGGTGGTTTCGATCAATGGCCATAGGCCGCGCACCAACAGGTACAGCAGGCCGACCCAGGCCATCACGGTGAGGATGACGTCGATCACCACCAGAAAGGGCCGTTGGCGAGTGCGGATAATTTTCATTTGATGACTTCCTCCTGCTCGTCGCCCAGCGGTCGGATGCCCCGATCAGGACTGACCCAGCGCGCGCGTTTCTTGTGTTGGCTGAACAACACTTTGGGGAAACTGACCAAGGTGGTCAGCAGACTGACGAGCCAGAACACCAGCGGGTACCAGACCACCCAGAACATGGTCTTGCCCAGACCCGGCTCATAGCGCCGATCGATGACGATGCTGACCGCGAACTGCACCAGGCAGACCACCGCCAGCAACAGACCGGTGAAGGCCGGTGGCATCAAGTGATCCACAGCGATTGCATCCGGCATGACCATGAATTTGCCCATGCCCCAGAAAATCACCGACAACAGGAAGGTGAACGCCCAACCGGTGGACAGGCAGTATTCGAACAGCAGCGGCCACAGGTAACGATGGCGATACTGCCAGATGCCGCGAATGTTCTTGAACAACACTTCGGCGCCGCCCTGAGCCCAGCGCAGACGCTGCTTCCAGAGGCCGCCGAGGGTCTCCGGCATGAGGATCCAGCACAGCGCGCGCGGTTCGTAGAAGATGCTCCAGTGATCGAGCTGCAGCTTCCAGCTGATGTCGATGTCTTCGGTGATCATGTCCGGGCTCCAGTAGCCGACCCGGTTCAGCGCGGTACGGCGGAACGCGACGATCACCCCGGAGACGGTGAAGATGCGCCCGAACACCCGTTGCGTGCGTTTGATCAGACCGATGATCGAGGAGAACTCGCCGACCTGCACCCGCCCGATCAACGTCGACCGTGTGCGGATGCGCGGGTTGCCAGTCACGGCGCCGAGACGTGCGTTATCCAGCATAGGCGCGACCAGATAGGCCGCGGTATTGGGCGCCAGCAAGGCGTCGCCATCAATGCACACCAGATATTCACTGCGCGCAGCAATCGCGCCCATGCGCAGGGCCACAGCCTTGCCCTGGTTCTCTGCCAGATGCAGGACCCGCAAACGAGGATCTTCCTTGGCCAGTGCGTCGAGAACTTCAGCCGTGTTGTCCTTGGAGCCGTCGTTGATCGCGATGACTTCGATGTTCGGGTAATGCTGCGCCAGTGCCGCGTGAATTGTGTCGGCAGCGTTGTCGCCTTCGTTGTAGCAAGGAATCAGGATCGAGATCAGCGGCTCGCCTTCCAGTGGCGGCGGCAGCGTGTCGTCCTGCCATGGCCAGTGGCGCTCCCAGTGCAACCAGAAATACAGGCCGCCGGCAATCCACAACCCGGACATGAACAACGGGTAGAAGAACACGAACGACATCAGGAACTGGCCGGTCACCAGGAAAATCAGCCCCAGCGGAACGCCAAGAACGATCGCCAGAACAAGCAGGGCTAACAGTCTATCCAGCATGTTATGGATTCCATTTGTTGGAGAGTGCAGGCCTTACGGTTTTCAGGTCCGGCAGGTTGTCGAGGAAGTTGTCCGGGTAGTAACCGAAACTGGTCGCGCCCTGGCGCTTGAGCCGGCCCATCCAGTCCGCCAGTTGTGCGGCATCGATGTCGGCCTGATCCTTCTGGTTCCAGTCACGCGCCTGCAATTCGAACACCGTGCGATTGAGCGCACCGGGACGTTTTTTAACCGTGGCCACCAAGGTTTCCAGCCACGGCCCGGACTCGGCCCGGGTCTGTTTTTCCATCAAAGGCATGGCCATCGGCGCCGTCCAGTCGTAGGTGGCGAGGAAATCGTCGAGATTCTGTGCGAACCACGCTTCGCTCTCGGGATTGAGCATCGGCTCGGCAAAGATGTTGCGCGCGGTCAGCACCTGCGGGCCGCGAATGGCGCGGACCCTGGCGGTCAGTTCGTTGGTGAAGTCGATCAGGTAGCGGCTCTTGAAGCGGGTCCAGCGTTGCATCGCCGCCGGGTCGTCGCGCAGCGCGGCAATCGAGCCGGGCAACCCATGTGCAGCGTAGGCCTTCAAGGCATCCGGGCTGGCATCTTCGAAGTCCGACAGCACTGCGTCGTCATGGTAGAGAACGCCGTCGATCGAGGTCAGACTCGCCAGGTCCTCGTAGATTTCACCAATGGCTTTCCGCACTTCGGGATTGAACGGTGAGAGGCGTTTGTACTGCTTTGGGTCGACCGACGTGATGGCGGTCTTCGGGTCCCAGCGGGTCACCCGCGGCAGCTTCGAATCGAGCTCGAAACTCAGCACCGGCATCCATGCATAGACCTTCACATGAGCGCGGGTGCGCAGTTGCCAGGCGACGCGGTCGAACAGGTCGGCGCGCACCGGCAAGTGGCGGTTGGGGAAGTACAGCGAGTGCACCAGACCATCGCCCTTGGGATCGGCAAAAGCTTGCAGAAACACCGTGGTGGGGCCCAGGTCAGAAATGCGCTGCACCAGTTTGCCGAGGTTGATGTCCTGTTGCGCCGGGTCCGGATCGTAGACGTTATCCAGATCGACATGCACCACGCGCATCGCCAACTCTTCCTGCACCGCGACGATGCTGTTGGCAAAATGCTCGCCGTCAGGGTCGGAGGTAACGAGGAAGCGTGGCCCGCTCATCAGGTTGTCGAGGGTGTCGAGGCCGTCGTCCAGGGTCAGGGCCATTTCATAGCCCTCCTCGCCAACCACGCTCAGCGACGTGCCGTCAGCAGCGCCGTACGGCCAGACCCAGACCCGCGGTTTGTAACCGGTAACCCGGCGGATCTTCTCGGAAATAGTCTTCACGTCGGCACGAATGCGTGCCTGGAAATCGGCTTCGGACTCGTAGCGCTTGGTCACGGGGTCATAGCGCCGGGTCGCAGCGGCCGGCTGCAAGTTGCCCTGCGGGTTGGCGAGGATGCCTTTGTGGCTGGCGTCGGTATGGGCGGCGATCTCCACCAGCCCCGACCTGGAAATTTCGCGGACCTGCTCCCAGGTCAGAAAGTCCGAACGCTTGCGCGGCGTGCCGGCAAAGTCCACCGGCTGATTCAGCGGTGTGTCGATCCAGGTGCCGACCGGCGCCAGCAAAGCGTGCCAGTTGTAGGCGCGCAACACCGGCAAGACGCGGGTATAGAAGCTGGCATAACCGTCGTCGAAGCTGAGCAGCACCGCTTTCGCCGGCAGCTGCGGGCCACCCTTGCGTGCGGCCATGATCTGGTCGACGGTAACCGGTTTGTAGCCGTTTTCACGCAGCCAGGCGAGTTGCTCGATCATGCGTTCGGTGCGCACTGCCACCACGGCCTGATCGGGATCACGGTCCTCAACGTCGTGATAGGCGATGCCGAGCACATGGTTTTTTGGCCACGGTTGTTCACTGGCCGCGACCGGGCGCTCGGAGGGCGGCGCGAAAGCCGGGGCCTGCTGGGCGCAGGCGCTGATCAGCAGCGCTCCCAGCAAAAGGATGAAACGCGAGATAAAAGGCATCTTCAAACTCTTCTAGAAGCGGAAAGTGAGGTCGACGAGCAGACGCAGATCAGTTTCCCGATCGCCGTCGTAAGGCCGGTTGATCACACTGAACATGCCGCCCACATCGAACACGTCGTTCCAGGCGTACCGTTGGCCGTAACCGAGCAACGCCATGCCGCCGGTGCCGTGGTCGCGCTGGCTGTAGGTGCCGGCGCCGGCCTGGAATTGCTGGCTCCAGGAAGTTTCGTAACGGTGGTAGAGCACGTGGTTGACGTTGACCAGCGGCATCACGCTGAAGTCCGACTTGGGGTTGAAGTACGGCACGTCATCGGATTTCGAGTTGTGGCTGGTGCCGACTTCCAGACCAGCATCGACCTGGATGTTCGGCGCGCTGTAGATACCTTCACGTCCGGTCACCAACGCTTCGACGCGGTTGTTGCCATCGCTGAAGTGCGACGGGCTGACCGAGACGCGCCACTCGCGGCTTTCGTTGGCGCGCCAGCGCAGGAATGCGCTGCCGCCATTGGCCTTGATGTCGCTGTTGAGTGCGCGCAGCGGTGTTTCCGCCGAGAGGTATTCGAGGCTGCCGCCGTACTGCCAGTGATCGTTGATGTCGCGGGCGATCGCCAGGCGCGCGCCCTGTTTGTCACCAAAGCCGTAATCGTGATTCGACACTTCGGCTTCGAGGGTCATGTCACGGGTACGCCGTTCCAGGCCGACCCGTTGGAAGCGATGGTGGCCAGTCCCTTCGGCGAAATCACCGGTGGCATAACCGGCGCCGGCGAACACGCGCCAGTCTTCGTTGATCGGCGGGCTGTACAACGTGCTCTGGATGCCGAAATCACGGCTGCCGCTGACCGCACCGGCATCGCCACTGCCGCCACCATTGGCCTTGCCGCCGTAGGCTTCGACGCGCAGTTCGGCCATGTCATGCACTTCGCGCTCGCGGGCCAGTCGCTGCACCTGGCGGTTGTCCGGATAACGCGCGACCACGTCATCGACCAGCGCATCGTTATGCCGCCACTCCTGCAACTCCATCGCGGTGCGTGCCTGAGCGACCTCCAGGCCCGCGTCGCGCGGTGCCGCGCTCTCGGCTTCCTTGAGCTGGCTTTCCGCGCGGCGCGGCATCTGGCGGGCGAGGTAGAGATCGGCCTGGGCCAGACGCAAGCCGAGATTGCCTGGCGCTTGCTCGATGAGAGTCTGCAAACGCTCTTCGCCGTGGGGCAGGTCGGAACTGTAAGTGCCGGCCTGCGCCGCGAGTTGCTGGGCGTCCATCCACTCATCGTTGGGATTGCCGATCGGCAGACCCTTGAGTTCGACGCGCGGACGCTGGGCTTTCGCCGCGTCTTCGGCGACCTTGCGCGCCTCGTCGGCGCGATCGCTTTCCAGCAGCGAGTAGTACAGCGCAGTGGTGTCTTCGAGACGATCACCGACATCGGCGTCAGGCGCTGAAAGCACCTGGCGATACAGATCGGTGGCGATCTCCGGCTCACGCTGATCGAGATAAGACGCCGCCACCCAACGCAGGGCGTAGGTCGGAATCTGCACGCCCTCGGCCTGCAGCTTTTGATATTCGCTGATGACGTCGGCGGTGCGCGCCCGGGCCTTGAGCGCCCCCATGCGGTCGATGCGCCAGCGCGTCACGTCGTCATGGGCAGTGGCGTCAGGCGTCCAGGTCGCGAGCAGTTTGTCGTAATCGGCCAGCGCGCGGTCAGCGATGACGTAGCGTTCCTGTTCGCTGCGGGTGGCGAGTTCGGCGAGGCGCACACGTTCGGCGGCGAGATCGCCTTCGAGACGGCGCAAGGTCACCGGATCAATCAGACCGGGGCGCTGACTGGCCAGGCGCAGCGCCGGTTCAGGCAGACGGGCCTTTTGCAGCGCGACCACGTACTCGCGGGCGACTTCCGGTTTGTTGCCGGCGCGGATAAACGCCTGATCGTATTCAAAGAGAGCGTCGTACTGCTTGCCGGCGCGGCCGAGGGCATAGCCCAAGGCCAGGCGGCGTGACGGATCCTCGGGTTTGGCGGCGACCAGCGCCTGGGCACGGGTGACGGCCTGATCGGGCTTGCCGGAATCGGCCTGGGTCAGCGCCAGACCCAATTGCAGGTCGGCGTTGTCCGGCTCCAGCGCCAGCGCCTGGTTATAGACCTGGGCGGCCTGGTCCCAGCGCTTGAGGTTGCGATAGGCACGCGCAGCGGCGGTCAGCGCCTGAACCGGCAGGACGCGGTCGCGGCCCTGGGTTTCATAGACCTTGACCACTTCGGCATCGAGCCCGGCCCAACTGGCGATTTGCAGGTGATCACTGATCTGGCCGTCGCTGGCCTGGCCCGGCGGCACCTGACGCAACACCGTCAACGCGGGCGTGTAGTGCCCGGCGCGAGCATCGCGGACCATTTCATCATAGGGTGTGTCGGCCAACGCCAGCAGCGGCCAGAGCAACTGGCTGCAGAGGGCGAATCGGAACAAAGGGCGCAAACCACGATGTACTACAGGACCATCAATACGCGGCATTCGTCAGCATCCTTACATGGCCAGCCGGGTCGCAATGCCCTCCTTGCCCATTCGTAACGGTGGCCGAGAAGACAGCCTTCGGCCAAGCTTGGTGAGGCAGTCTGCACGCAAGCGAGAGCGAATTTTCACATCGCAATAATTGTTCAGAATCGGCTCTTCTGTACAAAACTCGTACAGCAAAACGCCCGGCGCCTGTTCACACAGGGGCCGGGCGTCCGGGTGGCGCGCGGTGGATTTATTGCACTTGGGTGACGCCGGCGAACTTGCTCATCAGGAAGCCGATGAACTGTTCGACGGTCATTTTCTGGCCGTTGAATTCGACCTGATTGGCCGCGTAATGCAGCTTTGTCACCACGTTGGTGCCGTCGACGACGGCCAATTGCGAGCCGACCGCCATGCCGGCGAACATGTCCGCCGCTTCCCTGGACTGATCGACGATGGCTTTGGCGTCAGTCTGGCCATCGAGTTGCGCCTGCACGCTGAGCAGATCGACCAGCATCGGCTTGGACACTTGAATGTTCAGGTCGAGCAGCGCAATCAGCTGCTTGCCCAGTTGATCCGGTGGCAGGTCCATCGATTGCGGTTTGGTCAGGTCGATCACCAGATTGGCGCGGCTTTCACCGTTGGCGGTGTTGAACGAAAGGTTCTCCAGCGCCAGTTGCGGGCCGGCGGCCAGCAGCTTCTGCAGGTCGGCTTTGACCTGGGCGTTTTCCGCTTCGGTCAGGTTCAGCTCCGGTGCCGGCAGGCCCTGTGCGGCGGCTTCGGCGGCGGCTTTTTCGTACGGCTGCAATTTGGTCTGGTAGATCTGCATCAGCGACATGGTCGAAGGAATGTCGAGGTTCTTCAAGCTCATGGCCATGGCTGCCGAACCGACTTTCTTGTCGTTGAGCGTCACTTCGCCGATTTTGTAATCGGCACGGCCCGAGGCGTTGCTGCCGCTTTCTTCGGTGCGGTTCTTCATTTCGAAGTTCTTCACCCCCAGCACCATCGGTTTGGCGCCGAAGGTGGTTTTGCTGCTGGTCACTTCCAGGGTGTTTTCCCCGGTGTAGTAACCGTAGGTGCTCTTGGCGAGGTTGCTGGCCAGGGTCAGGCCGTTGAGCTCGATCTGCACCGGCGCCTGGTCTTCAGACACGGTGACCAGTTTCAGATTGTCCATGTAGCCGTCGGCCTTGACCTTCTGCGCCTGGGCGCTGGCGGCGATGTCCATGCTCAGCCCGGAGAACTTCAGGCTCGATTGTTCATCCAGCGCGGTTTCGAACGGCACCAGGCTCAGAGTACTGGTGGTCGATTCGTCGTAGCCGATGTTGGTCACGCCCTTGAGCGGCGCGGCGCCATTGGTGGCGGCGAACCATTTTTCTGTGGACGGGCTCTTTTCCAGTTCATAGTTGCTGGTGGCCATGACCGGCAGCCACTTCAGCGAAACCAGACGGGAGAACGGCAACGGGCCGTGTTCGATATGGTCGACGAACAGCAGCTCGACCGGCGCATCACCGAACATCTCGCCTTCGCCCTTGAGGCGATAGTGCGCGGTGCTGGTGAAGGTGTGGCGTTCCAGCGACACCAGCTCCAGCGATGCCGTGCCGTTGGAGCCGGCCATGGCGGTCTGCAGCTCTTTGTTGGCGTTGGTCACGGCGTTGTTCAGTACGCCTTCGATCTTGGTCCCGGTGTACCAGGCCCCGCCTGCGCTGATCGCGCCGATGGCAACAACGATTCCGAGGAGCACGCCTGCTGATTTATTCATGAATGACCTGATCGATTTCCGTGGCTGTGGATGAAGTCGTCTTCCTTGAACCCGGGATCGGGTCGCGGCTCGACTGTGCGCAATAAGCGGTGGAGATTAGCACCGGGCGCGGGGGACGGCCCACTGTTTACAGGTTAAAGAGTGTCTGTGGGGGGAATGGACCGCTGACAGGGTTGAAGAGTTTCAGTGTCTGGAAGGACGCTATCGCGAGCAGGCTCACTCCTACAGGGGGAACGCATTCCAAATGTAGGAGTGAGCCTGCTCGCGATAGTGCCGGAGGATTCACAACAAATCAGGAATATTGGACTTCAATTTCATCCAGCTGATGATCGAAGCTCTTCAGCCGCGCGGTCCAGGTGTACACCAGCACTTCGAAGTCTCGATCGATCACCGCCCCGCCTGGCGCCTCCATCCGTACATCGCAGAAATCCAGCTGATAGCGTTCGCGGGCCATGGCCGTGGCGACATCTGACAGCTCGCGAGCATTGTTCAGCCAGTGCCAGCCGTCATCGGCGATCTGCTTGTCGAGTTCCAGGCATTGCTTCTTCAGAGCTTCGAGGCTTTTTTCCAGCGGCGTGCCGGTGAGTTCGCCCATGACTTCGGCGAAGGTTCGCCCGGGCTGCCAGTAACTGCCCCAGAAGTAGCGGTCGAACACGGTTTCGACCCGGCGCAGGGCGACTTTGGTGTCCCAGATCAGCACGAGCATCTTGCCGCGCTCGAGCTGACGCTTCTTGACCCGCTGCAGCTGAATCGAGGTCCAGGCGACGACGACGATCGCCATCACCGCGATCAGCGCAACGGCGCTGTCGAGAAAAACCATTGCCGTGTCAATCTGGTGGGCCAGCATGATCCCGTAGAAATATGTGGCCGAGAGCAGCACCAGTGCGACCAGAGCGCACCAGAAGCCGAGAGCGTAAGGGTTTTTCATTATTGGTTTCCCCTGGGCCAGCACGAGCAATGTGCATTGCAGGAGCGCTTGGCATGGGGCGCCCCTCCAACACTTCAAAGCATAGCAACGGCCTCAGGGTTTGCTGGCGCCCGAGGTGTTCGTTCGTCCGCTTTCCCAGCCACCGCCCAGGGCGAGGAACAAATCGATCTGGCTCATCGCGACCTGGGTGTTCGCGGCGGCCAGTTGCGCGGTGACATCGGTGTAGGTGCGGGTCGCTTGCAGATCGGCGAGGAACGACTCGCGGCCGGCCTGGAAGAAGCGGTGCGTCTGCTCGGCGGCGAGCTTCGCCGACTGCTCGGCTTCGGCCAGTGCATCGCGGCGCTGCAACAACGCGCTGTACTGGGCCAGACCGGTCTGGGTCTCGCGGATGGCGTTGAGCACCACACCGTCGAAATGCGCCAGCGCGCCCTGAGTGTTGGCCTCGGCCTCACGAATGCGCGCACGGGCGCCGTTGGTCGGCACCTTCCAGCTCAGCGACGGGCCGAAACCCCAGCGGTTGGTCGAAGGGTCACCCAGATCGTCGATGAGACCGACGGTGCCAATCGTCGCGCCGATGCTGATGTCCGGGTACAGCTCACCGGTGGCGATACCGATGCCCGCCGTTGCCGCCGCGAGACGGCGTTCAGCCTGACGAATATCCGGGCGACGCTTGAGCAGCGCAGCACCGTCCCCCACCGGCAGCCGTTGAGCGATCTTCGGCAACTCGGCGCAACTGGCCGTGCCCGCCGGCAATTGCTCGACCGGTTTGGCCAGCAGCATCGACAAACGGAACAGCCCGGCCTGACGCGCCGCTTCATAACGCGGCAAGTCGGCGCGCAGGGATTTGAATTGTGTCTGCGAGCGGGTGACCTGGGTTTCATCGCCACGCCCGGCGTCACGCAGACGCTGGATCAGTGAAGTGCTCTGCGATTGCAGATCGAGAGAATGCTCGGCGATTTCCCGCTCTTCATTGGCGGCGCAGACCTGGGTGTAAGCGCGAACCACGTCCGCCACCAGCGTGATGCGAGCGGTATCGGCAGCGGCCTGGGTCGCATCGGCATTGGCTTTGGCCGCTTCGATGCCGCGCTGCAGAGTGCCCCACAAGTCGAACTGATACGAAGCGCTGATGCCGATGTCGCCGACGTTATCCACCGGCACTTTCTCCGGCAGCAGGAACGCCTGACCGGATTCCTGCAGACGCTGGGCGCCCATTTTCACGCCGCCACTCCAACCGCCAGCGGCCTCCGCTTCATCCACCTGAGCGCGCGCCCGCGACAGGTTCGCCGCCGCTACACGCAGATCGGTGTTGGACGCCATGGCCTGCTGCACCAGTTGATCGAGGCGCGGGTCTTTATACAGTCGCCACCAGTCGGCCGGCACCGGCGCCGAAACCACCGGTTTGCCAGCGATTGCCAGCTCGCCCTGGATATCCTTGCGCTGCGCTGCCGCGTCGGCGGGCACCTGATAATCCGGGCCGACCATCTGGCAGGCCGAGAGCATCACACCCAACCCGGCGATCAACCAGGCCTTGCTCATGGCTGCGGCTCCCGGGGTTGATCGTCGATGATCGACACAGTGGCGGTACGCCCGGCAATCATGCGGAAGTCGGCCGGCACATCATCGAAGGCGATGCGCACCGGAATCCGCTGCGCCAGGCGCACCCAACTGAACGCCGGGTTGACGTTCGGCAGCAGGTTGCTGCCACTGGTGCGATCACGGTCTTCGATGCCGGCGACGATGCTTTCGACATGCCCGCGCAACCGTGCGCGGTCGCCGATCACGCGGATATCCACCGACTGCCCGACGTGAATGCCGTCGAGTTTGGTTTCTTCAAAATAGCCGTCGATGTGGAAGGAATTGCTGTCGACCACCGACAATACCGGGCGCCCGGCGGTGACGAACTCCTGCGGACGCGGCGCGCGGTCGTTGACGTAACCGTCGACCGGGCTGCGGATCACCGAGCGATCGAGGTTGAGCTGCGCACTGTCGACCGCCACCAACGCTTCGGCCAGCGCCGATTGCGCACGGGCCACCCGCGACTGGCTCTCTTCCAGTTGCTCGGCCGGCACCAGGTTGCCGAGGCCACGGTTACGCTTGGCTTCACGCTGCGCCTGGGCGAGGGTTTCCTGGCGATCAGCGACGGCGGCCTTGGCCTGGCGCAGGGCCAGTTTGAAGCGGTCCTGATCGATACTGAACAGCACCTGGCCACGCTTGATCAACTGGTTGTCCTTCACTTCGACCTGCTGGATCAACCCGGACACGTCAGGGGCGATCTGGATGATGTCGGCACGAATGTGGCCGTCGCGGGTCCACGGCGCGAACATGTAATACATCACCATGCGCCAGACGAGGACAACGGCAAAAGTCACGATCAGCAGGGTCAGGACCACGCGACCGATAGTCAGAAACGGTTTTTTCATGTCATCAGGTATCGACTGAGTGAGTCCACGCCGTACAGCAGCACGGCGTAGAGCGCCACGTTGAACAATGCCCGGTGCCAGACCAGACGGTAAAAGTGCAGGCGCTGCAGCACGCCATGCACCAACAGAAACAACACATAGGTAATGCCCATCAGCACCAGCAGGGTCGGCAGGAAAATGCCGCTGATATCCAGATCACCGATCATAGGGGCGCTCCATCGGGCAGCGGTTCTTCGGGCTCGGCGCTGGAGACGAATTCGACGCCGGGCAGCAAGGCCAGACGCAAACCACTCAAGGCGTGCAACAGGTGCAGACGGGTTTCATCGTCGCCCTCGCCGTTCAGCGCACGGCGGGTGCGATCAAGGGTCATCAGCAGACCGCTCGGCGCCGGCAGGCGTTCGTCGGCTTTGAGGCAGGCGCGGAAATACTCGCCAACCTCGGCCACCACTTGTCGCAACAAGACGTTTGGCACGCCAGTGACGCGCGGCGTGTAGGCAAGCAAATCCAGCATATTCAGACCGACGCGCACTTCGCGCATGGCAATGCCGGTGTCCTGACCGGTCAGGGCCAGGCGCGGCAGGTGCTGCATCAGCCGATCAAGCAACTGCACGCCCAGTTGCCGATGCTCGGCGAGGCTGGCCGGTTCGGTCATGCTGACGATGTCTTTCCAACTGAATCGAGTCAGGCGCTTGGCCGCCAGCTCGGCACCGAACGGCCGCGCCACCAGCGTCCAGATAAAAGCGAACAACAGCCCCAGTGGCCCGGCGAGGTTGGAGTTGGCGAAGGCAAAAAAGTCCGCGTCGTAGGCACCCTGAATGCTGATGAACGACGAGGTATTGACCAGCGTCAGCAGCATGCCGAGGTAGAAACGCGGCTGCACCGTCAGGGTGCCGATGCAAATGAACGGCACGGCAAACGCCAGCACCAGCATGGGGAAATCGTGCAGGTTGGGCAGAATCAGAAACAGGTAAAGACTGGCGAACAGCACCGACATCCCGGTCCAGAAAAAGAATCGGTAAATCTGCGGGGCCGGGTCGTCCATCGAGGCGAAGAAGCTGCACGCCACCGCCGCCAGAATCACCGCACTGCCGCCATCCGGCCAGCCGAGCAGAATCCACAACACCGAAGCGACGATGATCGCCAGAATGGTCGAGGCCACCGAGTACAGCATCAGCCCGCGATCGATGAACGGCGTCAACCGGCCGAGGCGCCAGTGCCGGTACACGGCGCGCCAGCTGTCCTGGCGCTCGCACAGGATCGCATCCTGCAGGCTGCGGCAGTCCTGCCACAGATCGACGAATTCACCGAGGCGGTAGATCGCATTGGAGAACAGCAACTGTTTGCGCTCCTCCAGCGCTTCGGCACTCGGTTGCAACGCGTCGAGCTGATCGCGCAGTGCTTGCCAGCGCGCGAGATCGGCATCCGCATGGCTCAGCCATTCACGGGTGGCTGCGAGCAACGGCTGGAATTTTTCCACCAGCTCAGGGGTGCGCCGTTCCAGGGCGTATAGCGAATCCTCAAGCGCATCGATCACCGGCAGCAGGTGAATCATCCGTCCGCGCAGCTCCTTGGTGTTGCGCACGGTTTGTGGCCGCGCGCCTTCGTGGGGCAACTGGCCGATCATCAATTCAAGGCTGTTGAAATTGGCGACCATGGCCATGCGCAGCGCGGTGACTTCTTCCGGCTGCACATCGCGACTGAGAAACTTCAGGCTGTAGCTCGTCGCATCGGCGAACCACTTGCTTACCGCATCGTTGAACACCGGCGCCAGCCGGCGCGGCCAGAACATCGCACCGACCACCGCAGCAACGGCGATGCCAAGGAAAATCTCTTCGGTACGTGCCTCGGCCACGTCCCACACCGCCAGCGGATTATCCACCACCGGCAAGGCAATCAACGGCAAGGTGTAGCCGGCCAGCATCAGTGCATAGCTGTTGGCCGTGCGCAAATGCAGGGACATGAACAGCAGAATGCCGGTCCACAAGGCAATGACCACCACCAGCACGTAGGGGCTTTGCACGAACATCGGCACGAACAGCACTGCCGCCGCCGCGCCGAGAAAAGTGCCCGCTGCCCGGTATAGAGCCTTGGAACTGGTCGGGCCGAGAAACGGGCTGGAGACGATGTACACCGTGGCCATCGCCCAATACGGACGCGGCATTTGCATGAGCAAGGCGATGTACAGCGCAATCATCGACGCGGCAAAAGTACGTACCCCGTAAAACCAGTCACGGGCCGGCGGCATGCCAGTGAAAAAACCGTTCAAGAATTGACCACCACAGGCGAACTCGCCGCCTCAAAAGCCCTGAGTACCCGAAGCGTAGCTTCCAGATCGCTGCGCTCGATGCCTTCCAGCACTTCGTGGCGCAAGCGCACCAGCTCGGCCTCCACCGCCTGCACCAGCTCGCGACCGGTGTCGGTCAGGCTCAGGCACTTGGCGCGACGATCCTGGGCATCCTCAGTGCGGCAGACGTAACCGGCATGGCACAGCTGATCGAGCAAGCGCACCAGCGACGGACTCTCCATCCCCGCCGCTTGTGCGACTTGCACCTGGCGCACGCCCTCGCCCAAACGCCCGATCATCAACAAGGGCACGGCGCAGGCTTCGGAAATTCCGTAATTGACCAGCGTGGTCTGGCAGATCTTCCGCCAATGCCGGGCGGCCACCACCATGGCGCTGCTGATGTTCATCTGGAGACTGTCGAGGGAATCGGACACGGGATAACGGACACTGTTAGTTTGCTAACTATCAATATCGCATTGGTGGGGAATTTCAGTCAAGTTTTGAAACAAATCTCTCCACGCTTGGCCGAGGCGTCCACAAGTTGGATTCGCAATTTTTCGTAGAAAAAATCTAATGCGAGTGACAGAACGAAATTTTTTTTACAGTAAGGAGGTTTTTTTTACATCTGAGCCTTTTCGCGCAATTTTTTTTACATGCTGCGCCTCATGCCAGACGATACATCAAACTGATCCCACACTTTGATGGCCCAGCCCGGTCACTCAAGAATCTCATCGACAAACATCGGCCACTTGAATAAAGCGGGGGCTCGTTCAACGGTTCTTGGCAGCATCGTAAACGGTGCTGCGTTCGCGCTTGCCAACCGCTAGCACGGAAACCACGACTCGTTCGTCGATGACTTGGTAAACCAATCGATATCCCGAGGCTTTGAGTTTGATTTTGTAGCAGTCGGGCATGCTGTGGAGGGCGTCAGCCGGGATTCTGGGAAGCTTCAGCCTCTCACCCAGCTTCTTTTTGAACTGCTCCCGCAACGTATGACCCAGCTTGTTCCACTCTTTGTGCGCAGACGGCAGAAACTCAAGCTTATAAGTCATCCAGGCTTACCGAAATGGGCGTTTCGTGGAGGCGCGAACGAACGATGTCAGCCAGCTCAAGATCATCAAGCCGCTCCATCATCGCTTCGTAAACCTCGGCCGGCACCATATAACCCATGACGCGATTGTGGTTGAGGACAGCGACGGCCCCCCCATGTGCACCGTTCAACACGGCAGTAGGATTTTTCTTTAGTTCAGAGACACTGACAGCCATATCGGCAAGAACACTTTGCATAATAAGGACCTCAAATTAGGACGTGATTTTGGTCTATTTATGCTTTCTTCCGCAATATCAAATTCAACTGATCCACCACCTCCGCCCAATCCGCATCATCCAGAATCTCCTCGCGCAGAAACTGCGCCTGACTTTCCGTCCAGAAAAACGCGTCGGCCAGATGCAAATCCGGCTTGAGCGGGGAATGGCTGGCGATGAACTGATCGATGCTGATCGCGTCGTGAGGGAGGCCGAGTTGTTTGAACAGGGCCGGTAGGCTGTGCTGCGGATTTTCCATGATGCAACTCCTCTGGAACTCAGGTCCGGCGTCACGCCGTTTGCTGCAGTGGAGTTGATCATAGCTGTCGCTGTGGGTTCAGGGCCTGGCGACGTCCGGCGAACCTGCGGCCAGTTGCGCTGCCGGATAGACCGACTGCCATCCGCCGCCCAGCGCCTTGTACAAGCCGACCATTGCCAGGGAAACGCCGGTTGAGCTTTCCACCCATTGTTCCTGCGTGGCGAGCAAGGCGCTCTGCACGGTGAGGACGTTGACGAAATCGACCACACCCTCGACGTACTGCTGCTGCGCGGTGCGCAGGGCGATCTGGTTCTGGCGCACGGCTTCGGCGAGGCTGTCGCGACGGCGCTGGCTGGCGTTGTACGCGGTCAGTTGATCGTCAATTTCATGCCAGGCGCGCAGAACGGTCTGCTGGTAGGCGATGGCCGCTTCCTGTTGTTGGGCTTCGCGCAGCTGCAGCATGCCGCGCAAACGTCCGCCGTCGAACAGCGGCAAGCTGAATTGCGGGCCGATGCCAAAGGCGCGCGAGCCCCATGAACCGAAATCGCTGAGTTGCAGGGCCTGCGATCCGAGGTTGCCGGACAGGGTGATGCGCGGATAGAAATCGCCCTGGGCCACGCCGATGTTGGCGGTGGCGGCGTGCAGACGCGCTTCGGCCTGGCGGATATCCGGGCGGCGTTCGGCCAATTCCGACGGCAGGCCGATGGCGACTTGCAGAGGCGACTGCGGAACCGCCGCGTCTGTGGACAACTCGCGAGCGAGGGCTTGCGGCGGTTCGCCCATCAACAGACTGATCGCGTTGATCAGTTGCGCCTGACGCTGCTCGAGCGCTGGCAGTCGTGCTTCGATGGCGGCGACTTGCGCGGCGGCCTCGGCGACGTCGAGATCGGTCGCCACGCCATCGGCCAAACGCAGCTGCGAAAGTTTCAGGCTGTGCCGGGCGACGTCGAGGTTCTGCTCGGTGACGGCACGGGTGCTCTGCACCCCGCGCAGCTGAATGTAGTTTTGCGCGGTGTCGGCCAGTACGGCCAGCAGCACACCGCGACGATCGTTTTCCGCCACTTCGAGGTTGGCATCCGCGGCCTCGGTTTCACGACGCACGCGGCCCCAGAAATCCAGCTCCCATGAAGCCGAGAAACCGGCGTCCCACAGGTTGAAGGCCGAATCGCCGTTATTCCCAGATGGATCGTTCAGACCCTTGCCGCTGTTGCGTTTGCGTGCGTAGCTGCCGGTGGCGGCGCTGTTCGGATAACGCTCGGCGGTGATCACCTGGCGCGCGGCGCGACTTTGTTGCAGGCGGCTGCTGGCCAGTTTGAGGTCGAGGTTGCTGTTGAGCGCGCGCTGAGTGAGCGCGGAGAGCTGCGGGTCCTGGAAGGTTTCCCACCAGCGTTCGTTCAGCGGTTCGTTGACGGCCTGGCTCGGGGCGGACTGGGCGGGTTTGGCCCAGTCGGCGGGTTGAGTGGCTGCGGGCTTCTGGAAGTCCGGGCCGACGGTGCAAGCGCCGAGGCTGACTGCAAGCAAGGTACTCAGGGTGAGTTGCTGCCACTGGCGTTTTCGCGAGCAGGCTCGCTCCCACAGGGGGAACGCATTACAAAATGTAGGAGCGAGCCTGCTCGCGAAGGCGACAGCCGATTCAACACCGATCATCGCTGCGTCACCTCACGCTTGGAAGCTTTTGAGCTGGCGGTATCAATACTCGCCCCGCCCGACATCCCCACCCGCAAGCGCTCGGCCAATGGCTGGCCCGGCTCCAGCACGATCTTCACCGGAATCCGCTGCCCCACTTTGGTGAAGTTGCCCGTCGCGTTATCCGGTTTCACCGCCGCGAAGGTCACACCGGTCGCCGGGGCGATGCTCTCAACGCGACCGCTCAGCGCTTCGCCGCCCAGGCTGTCGACCCGTACCTGCACATCCTGCCCCGGCTGCACGTCGGTCAATTGGGTTTCCTGAAAATTGGCAACCACATACGCCTGCTGCAACGGCACCACCGCCAGCAGTTTGCTACCCGGCGTGACGTAGGCGCCGACACGCACTGCACGTTCGCCGATCATGCCGTCCTGCGGCGCGGTGATGCGCGTGTACGACAGGTTGAAACTGGCGATTTCCAGCGCCGCCTGCGCGTGTTTCAGAGTGCCTTCGGCAGCGTTGCGCTGGGCAGTGAGGATTTCGACCTGCTTGCGTTCGGCCGCCAGCTTCGCCGTCGCGGTGTCGAGGCGTGCCGAGGCCTGATCGATGCGCGTGCGTGCCTGTTGCGCGTTCTGCACGGTGCCGGCGCCGACCCCGGCGAGGTGGTTGTAGCGGTTCAGTTCCTGCTGCGCGAAAGCCATTTGCGCTTTGGCCGAGACCACTGCAGCCTGCGCCTGAGCAATCAGCGAAGCCTGCCGTTCCAGGGTCGCGTTGGCGTTCTGCAACTGCGCCCGCGCGACCAGGGTTTGCGCATCCGCCGCTTCCGCTGCGGCGCGCAAATCGCGGTCATCGATCAACGCCAGCAACTGCCCGGCCTTGACCTGTTGGTTGTCTTCGACCAGCACCTGTTTGATGAAGCCGGCCACGCGCGGCACCACCAGCGTGTAGTCGGCGGAGACGAACGCGTCGTTGGTGGTTTGCTCGGTGCGGTTTCCGAACAGTCCTGGCATCGCCAGGTACACCAGCACGCCCACCGCCAATGCGGCAGCCACGGCTACCGCGAGTTTTTGCTTGGATTGAGTCATAAAAAAACCTTCAGTTTCAGTGCAGCGATCAGGTCGGCGCGCGCGGTGGATAAATCCGCGTCGGCAGCCAGAAAATCAGCAGGATCAACGCCACGGCGACGCCAGCCATGCACACGTAGAGGTCGGACGAAGTCAGCACCACCGCCTGCTCGTGCAGGCGGTGAGCGAGGCCCGGATCGCTGTGATCGGCCAGCGGTGAATTGCCGAGGCTGTCGACCAACATGGTCGAATGGAAATGCAGGCGCGAGGTGGTCAGCGCTTCGATCACGCCGGTAGCAACCACTGCTGCCAGCCCCTTGACGGTGTTGAACCACGCTGACGCGAAAGGCCCTTCCATCGGCGAGATACTGCCGGTCGACAACATCAGCAGCGGCAACACCGCCATCGGCTGGCCGAAAATCTGCAGCCATTGCAGGACGTAGAAATCGTCGCGGATCCACTGCGACGTCAGGTGCGAACCGCCCAGGCAGGACAGCACGAGCATGCCAAGACCAATGCCAAGCACCCAACGGCAGTCGACCCAGCGTAAATTGCACAACGCCGCCACCAGCGGCAGCGCGATCAACTGCGGCAACGCGGCGATGAGCATGATCGGCGCGGTTTGCGCCGGACGATAACCCTGCACCTGCGCCAGATAACTCGACGGAATCAGCACCACCGCCAACAGCACGATCAGCACGCCGGCGAGGGTGATCAACGCGAACATCAGGTTGCGGATGCCGAGCATCTGCAGCTTGAAAAACGGAATCGGCTGCGACCATTCATTGATCAGAAAAGCCACCAGCAGCAGCGAACCGGCACCGAGCAAGGCGCAGATCAAACTTGATTCGAACCAGTCCAGCCGATTGCCCTGCAACAGGCCGATGACCAACATGCAGATCGCCGGAAAGCCCAGCAGCAAGCCTTTCCAGTTGAATGACTTGAGCCGCTCCAGCCGCAGCGGATCCTGCGGCAAGCCGTAGGCCACGGCAGCCATGGCGATCAGGCACGGCACGATGATCTGCCAGAAGGTCCATTGCCAGCCGACGTATTCGGTCCAAAGACCGGCCAGCGGCGTGCCGAGTCCCGGACCGAACGTCGCGGTCAAGGCGTAGCCGGCCAGTCCGTAGAGTTTGATGTTCGCCGGGAGAAAGCGCAGCGCGACGGTCATCAGCATCGGCGGCAGCGCGCCGCCGGCCAAGCCCTGAAGGATGCGCATCAACAACAGACTTTCGTAATTCGGGGCGAACGGGCACAGCACGCCAAGCAGGGTAAACAGGCCGATGGCGCAGAGGGTGAAACGGCGCAGCGAGAAGGTCACCGAGCACCACGGCGCAAAGGCCATGGCCGCGACCGACGTGGCGGTGTAACTGGCGACGAGCCAGGTGCCTTCGTCGTAACCGATGTGCAGCGCACCGCGAATATCAGCGAGTGCGACTTTGGTGACCATCTCGTTGAGGCCCGAGACCAGCACGGCCAACAGCACGCCGACCAGACCAATGATGATCCGCGCCCCGAACACCGGTGGCGCAGCCGCCGTCGCCGGGCTGGTCGCGGCAAGCGGCGCCGTGACCGTCAGGGATGTCATGAATGAAAACTCCGGGGGTGAAAATACCGGAGCATTTTAGTGGGGCTTGATGCTGACGAAAATTGACTTATCGGCAGGTTATAAGTGCATCAGACACAACGATTATCCCCTGTAGGAGTGAGCCTGCTCGCGATAGTGTTGTGTCAGACTCCAACCATATCAACTGATACACCGCTATCGCGAGCAGGCTCACTCCTACAGGGGATTTGTGCGCAATTCGAGATTATGGCTGTGCGGCCAGCCACGTTTCATCGCAGCAGGTCTTGAGGGTTTCGCGCAGCCAGCGGTGGGCCGGGTCCTTGTCGAAGCGCGGGTGCCAGGCCTGGGTCAGCATCAGCATCGGCAGCGGAATCGGCAGGTCGAACGAGCGCAGTTTCAGCCCCAGCCGCCGTACGCTGAGCAGGGCCTCTTTGGGCACCGGCAGGATCAGGTCGGAGTCAGGCAAGGCAAACATCGCCGCATGAAAACTCGGCGCGATGACCGCCACCCGGCGCTCCAGCCCCAGCGCGTTCAGCGCCGTATCGATCGGGCCGCGAGCAATGCCCCGGCGCGACATGCTGATGTGGGAAAACCCGGCGTAGCGTTCGGCAGTGATTTCGCCATCGAGCAACGGATGGTGCTCGCGCACCAGGCCGACGAAGTGGGTGGAGAACAGGTTCTGCACTTTCACTTCCGGCGTGAGCGGACGGGTATTGCTGACGCTCAGATCGATGCGGCCTTCGCGCAGCGCCTCATCGTCGCCGTCACCTTCCGGGACGAAGCGTAATTCGCAATGCGGGGCGAGCTGGTCGAGGGTGTCGAACAGCTTGCCGCCGTAGACGCCGACGAAGAAATCATTGGCACGGATGCTGAAACGCCGGCGCAAGGTGCCCAGCTCGACGCTGTCGGCGGAGCGGAACAGCAGCGCCGCCTGCTCGACCACGTCGCGTACCTGTTCGCGCAGCTCAAGAGCTTTGGGTGTCGGCACCAGACCGCGCCCGGCGCGGACCAGAATCGGATCGCCGATGGCTTCGCGGATCCGCGTCAGCGTGCGGCTCATGGCCGCCGGGCTGAGGTTCATCCGCCGCGCCGCACCGACCACACTGCCCTCGTCGAGCAAGGCATCGAGGGCGACCAGAAGGTTCATGTCCGGGAGTTGCATGCTGAGCACTCTTGGCTGATCTGGATTGATCTGTGCGCAATGCTAGCAAACATACTCAAGAGTGGCGGAGCCTTTGAAAAAGCTATCGCGAGCAGGCTCACTCCTACAGGGGAACGCATTTCAAATGTAGGGGTGAGCCTGCTCGCGATTGGGCCAGCCGGCATACCATTGTTAACGTTGCATACCCCAACGCTTGACGGTCACACGCTCGAGGGTATCGAACACCAGATTCTCCACCAGCAAGCCAATCAGGATCACCACCGTCAATCCGGCAAACACCTTGTCGGTGTACAGCTCATTGCGATTCTGAAAGATGTACCAGCCCAGCCCGCCCTTGCCACTGGTCGCGCCAAACACCAGTTCGGCGGCAATCAACGTGCGCCAGGCGAACGCCCAGCCAATTTTCAGACCCGCGAGAATCGACGGCAGCGCCGCCGGGATCAGGATGAACAAGACCAGGCGCAAGCCCTTCAAACCATAATTGCGCCCGGCCATGCGCAGCGTCTCGGAGACGCCGAGAAATCCGGCATAAGTGTTCAGCGCCAACGCCCACAACACCGAATGCACCAGCACGAAGATCAGGCTGTTCTGCCCCAACCCGAACCACAACAACGCCAGCGGCAGCAGGGCAATCGCCGGCAACGGGTTGAACATCGAGGTCATCGTACTGAGCAAATCACGCCCCAACTGGGTCGAGACCGCCAATGTCGTCAGGGCGAACGCGAGAACGATGCCGATCAGGTAGCCCTTGATCAGCACCACCAAAGATATCCACACCTTGGCCAGCAGCTCGCCACTGAGCACACCGTCAAACAAGGCCTGTGCGGTTTGCAAAAAGCTCGGCAGCATCAGGTCGTTGTTCTGAATCCGCGCGACCACTTCCCAGATAATCGCCAGCACGATCAGGATCAGGCTTTTGCGCAGCCAGCCCTGTTGCCACAGGCGCGTGCCGAGCGGCAATTCGCGCTCGACCGGCACTGCGGTCAGCGGCTCGAGCACGGTTTCGAATTCTTCACGCACGGATGATGAATGGCTCATCGGGTAGTCCTCCTGGCCGCTCAATAGGCGATGCGAATGTCGTTGAAGTCATGCTCACGTTCGGTCTCCGGCGCCTGGCCTTCATCGAACAGCAGACGATGAATGCGCCGCGCCGATTCCTGAAACGCCACGCCACCGAGGCTGTGCAGATCGTATTGATGGCTGTGCACTTCGGCGCGCACCCGCCCCGGATGCGGCGACAGCAACAGGATGCGATTGCCCACCACCAACGCCTCTTCGATCGAGTGGGTGACGAACAACAGGGTGAAGCGCACCTCTTCCCAGAGCAGCAGCAATTCCTCCTGCATCTTGCGGCGGGTCAGCGCATCGAGTGCAGCGAAGGGTTCATCCATCAAAAGGATTTTCGGCTGCATGGCCAACGCCCGGGCGATCGCCACCCGCGCTTTCATGCCGCCGGACAAGGTGTGCGGATAGGCGTCGGCGAACGCCGCCAGGCCGACCTTTTCCAGATAGTGCAGCGCGCGTTCTTCCGCGTCCTTCTTGTTCAAGGTGCGCGAGGCCAGCAACGGGAACATCACGTTCTGCTTCACGGTTTTCCACGGCGGCAACTGGTCGAATTCCTGGAACACCACAATGCGGTCCGGCCCCGGTGCGTCGACGCGTTGACCTTGCAGGCGGATCTCGCCTTCGCAGGGCTGGATGAACCCGGCGACCGCTTTGAGCAGGGTGGATTTGCCACAGCCGGACGGGCCGAGCAGGACGAAACGATCCGCCGGATCGACGGCGAAACTGACCTGGTGAGTGGCGCGCACCACGCGTTGCGGCGTGCGGTATTCGAGGCTGACGTGATCGACGGCCAACAACGCTTCGCTGTGGGCGATCGGGTTGCTGGCCGCGTGGCCTGGCAAAGGGGCGTTCATGGTCGATCTCCGGCAAATCAGAAAGGCGCGTCGCCCTGAATGGTCGTGCGATACAGCTTGCGGCGCAGATGCGCGGGGCAGCCGGCGGCGAGGTGGATCAGCGAACGGTTGTCCCAGAACACCAGATCGTGGGGTTCCCACTGATGGCGGTAGATGTTTTGCGGCAGCACGCTGTGGGCGAAGAGTTCGGCGAGCAGCTGGCGACTTTCGTCCTCCGGGAGGCCGACGATGCGCGTGGTGAAGCCTTCGCTGACGAACAGCGCCTTGCGACCGTTTTCCGGATGAGTGCGTACTACCGGGTGCACCACTTCAGCGACTTGGGCCAGTTGTTCCGGGGTCAGGGTCGGGCGCCAGTTGCCTTCGAATTTGGTTTCGCTGTAGCGCGCGGTGTAGGAATGCGCGGCGGAACGCCCTTCGACCGCGTTGCGCAACGCAGCGGGCAGGTTGTCCCAGGCTTTGTGCATGTCGGCAAACAGCGTGTCGCCGCCCTCGGAGGGCAGCTCTTGGGCGTGCAGCATCGAGCCGAGACTTGGCAGCTCTTTATAGGAAAGATCGGAATGCCAGAACTTGCCGGCGTCACCTAGACCGATGTTCTGGCCGTTCTCGATGATGTTGGAAACGATGAGAATTTCCGGGTGATTGGCCAGCAGGAACTGCTTGAGCACATGGATCTGCAACACGCCGAAGCGACGGCTGAAATCGATTTGCTGTTGCGGGGTGATCTGCTGATCGCGAAAGACCACGACGTGGTGATCCAGGTGCGCGCGGTGAATGCGCGCGAAGTCCTGCTCGTTGACCGGTCGGCTGAGGTCGAGGCCAACGATCTCGGCGCCGACGGCAACGCTGAATGGACGAATTTCGAAAACTTGTGGCGCGGCAGTTGCGGCGCTTTCGGTGGCAGTAGCGGCGGACATCAATCATCTCCCACGCACGGCGCGCTCACGGACGCGCACGTCGATCAGACACTCACGCTGGATTGCGTGTCGGTTCAGGTCGTGCGGCGCGCCGATTGGTCGGCAGGTACGCAGGTGGGTGACTTTATAGCTATAAGAATTGGAAATTAAATACCGTTAATGAATAACGATATGACGAAGGGTAAGGACGTTGAGTGACGATTTTTGTCACTTCCCGACAGAGATGCGGCGCTTGGGCTAGCGCTATCGCGAGCAGGCTCACTCCTACAGGGATCGCATTCCATCTGAAGAAATGCAATCAACTGTAGGAGTGAGCCTGCTCGCGATGAGGCCAGCAAGGCCACCGAAGATCTAGCGCTCGTGCAACGCTTCAGCCCGCGCCCGAATGATCGGCTTCAGCAAATAGCTCAACACCGATTTCTTGCCCGTGATGATATCCACCGAAGCAACCATCCCCGGAATGATCAACAGCGGTTTGTCGTCCGTGCCCAGATGACTGCGCTCGGTGCGCACCTTGATCACGTAATAGGTGGTTTTCTTGTCTTCGTCGGTGATGGTGTCGGCGCCAATCTGCTCGAGTTGTGCCTTCAGCCCGCCGTAAATGGTGTAGTCATAGGCGGTGAATTTGACGATCGCTTCCTGCCCCGGATGCAGGAACGCGATGTCCTGCGGACGGATCTTGGCTTCGACCAGCAGGGTGTCATCCAGCGGCACGATTTCGACCATGTCGCTGCCCGGCTGGATCACGCCGCCGATGGTGTTGACCAGCAACTTGTTGACGATACCGCGCACCGGCGAGGTGACCAGCGTACGGCTGACGCGGTCCTCCAGCGCCTTGCCGGTGGCCTGGGCCTTGTTCAGATCGGTGCGCGCTTCGTTGAGCTGGGTCAGCGCTTCGCTGCGGAATTTGCCGCGGGTTTCGTCGATCTTGCGCTGCACTTCTTTGATCGCCGATTCCGCGCGCGGGATGGCCAGCGTGGTCGCGTCGAGCTGGCCACGGGTCTCCACTTCGGCACGCTTGAGGCGCAGCACTTCTACCGGCGAGACCGCGCCCTGCGCCACCAGCGGCTCGGACATATTGATTTCCTGACGCTGCAAGCCGAGCTGCTGACGGTACTGCGCTTGCTTGGAGCTGAACTCCCGCAGCTCCTGCTGACGCTGGATCAGCTGCTCCTGCAGGCCGCCGATTTCATCGTGCAGTTGCTGACGCCGGCTGATGTACAGCGACTCTTCGCTTTTCGCCTGGCCCGGCACCGCTTTGAGCACGTCTTCGGGGAAATTCAGCGGACGATCATCGACTTCCGCGCTCAGACGCTCGACCCGCAGCAGCATCGACAGGCGATCGGCCTCGGTTTCGCCGACGTTAGAGGCAAACCGCGTGTCGTCGAGACGAATCAGCGGCGCGCCGGCCTCGACAATCTGGCCTTCCTTGACGAACAGCTCGGAGACGATTCCCCCCTCCAGGTTCTGGATTTTCTGGATTTTCGACGAGGGAATTGCCTTGCCGTCGCCCTTGGTCACTTCGTCGATCACCGCGAAGTTGGCCCAGAGCATCAGGAATACAAAGAAACCGATAATCGCCCAGATGGTCAGGCGCACGACGCGCGGGGCGTCTTCGATCAGCGCTTTGTTGACCTCGGGCAGCGGCTGGCCCTGCAGCGAGGCAGAACCCTTGAAGTAGCGACGGATCGACTCCTTGACACCGGACTTAAGCAACACTGATCTGCCCCTTCTTCAACGCTTCCATCACGGCGGCTTTCGGGCCGTCGGCGAGAATCTGTCCGCGATCGATCACCAGCAGGCGATCGACCAGCGACAACAACGATGCCCGGTGCGTGACCAGCACCACGGTCTTGTTTTCGACCACCGCCGCGAGGCGTTGCTTGAGGCGTTCTTCGCCGGTGTTGTCCATCGCACTGGTCGGCTCATCCATGAGCAGAATCGGCGGATTGAGCAACAGCGCCCGGGCCAGGGCGACGTTCTGCCGTTGGCCGCCAGAGAGGTTCTGCCCGCGCTCGCCGACTTGCAGTTCATAGCCTTGCGGATGCAGACGGGCGAATTCGTGGACGCCGGCCAGTTCGGCCGCCTGCAGGACAAGCTCGTCTTCGACGTAACGGGCGCCGGACACCAGGTTGTCGCGCAGGGTGCCGGACAGCAGTTGAATGTCCTGTGGCACGTAACCGATGTTGTAGCGCAGTTCGCTGACGTCGATCTGGCGGATGTCCACCCCGTCGACCAGCAACGCACCGTCGTCCGGTTGGTACAGACCGACCAGCAATTTGGCCAGCGAGCTTTTGCCCGAGCCGCTGCGGCCGATGATGCCGATCTTCTCGCCGGGACGGATCACCAGGTTGATGTTCTTCAGCGCCGGGTTCTGTTGATCCGGGTAGGTGAAGCTGAGCTGACGGCATTCGATCGCACCCTGCAGAACCTTGCGGCTCAGCGGGCGCTCTTCGAAATTGCGCTCCTGCGGCAGCTCCATCATCTGGTCGACGGAGGTCATGGTCACCCGCGCCTGCTGATAGCGCGTGAGCAGACCGGACAGCGACGCCAGTGGGCTCAGCGCGCGGCCACTGAGCATATAGCAGGCAATCAGCCCGCCCATGCTCAGGTTACCGGCGATGATCTGGTACACGCCGAAGACGATCATGATCACCCCGGCCAGTTGCTGGATCAGCAAGGTGATGTTCATCGCCAGACCGGAGAGCATTTTCACTCGCAGCTCGAGGCGGCTGAGGGCGCCAATGGTCTGCTCCCACTGATACTGGCGCTCGCTTTCGGCGTTGTTGACTTTGACCGCGTCGAGGCCGGCGAGGGTTTCGATCAGGCTCGACTGGCGCTCGGCGCCCAGCGCCATGGTGCGCTCCATGGTCGCGATCAGCGGCTTCTGCAAGGCGTAGCCGATCAGCAGGGCAATCGGGAATGCCAGCACCGGAATCCACACCAGATGCCCGCCGAGAATGGCGATGACGATGAAAATCAGGATGGTGAACGGCAGATCGATCAGGCTGGTCAGGGTCAGCGAGGCGAGGAAGTCGCGCAGGCTCTGAAATTCATGAATGTTCTGCGCAAAGCTGCCGACCCGCGCCGGGCGGTATTTCATCGCCATGCCGACGATGCGCTCGAACAGCGTGGCGGAGATGATCAGGTCGGTTTTCTTCCCGGCCAGATCCAGGCACAGACTGCGCAGGCTCTTGAGGATCAGATCGAAGATGTAAGCGCCGGTGATACCCAGCGCCAGCACCCACAGGGTCGCTTCGGCCTGGTTCGGCACCACGCGGTCGTAGACGTTCATCACGAACAGCGGCGCGGCCATGGCGATGATGTTGATCAGGAAACTCGCGGCGATCGCATCGGCGTAGAGCCAGCGCGAACGCTTGAGGGTGTCGCGAAACCACGAGCGTGCCCGCGGGATCAGCGTGCCGTGGTTGACGTCGAATTTGTGCTGCGGCTGGGCGAAGAACACTTTGCCGGTGTAATCGTCGGTCAGCAGTTCGCGGCTGACCACCGATTCGCCGCCATCGCTTTCGCTGAGCAGCACCCGCGCATCGTTTTCGCCCTGCCAGCCGAGCAGGACGGCACTGCGGCCATCCTTGAGCAGCAACAGCGCGGGCATGGCGATCGCCGGAATCTCTTCGAGCTTGCGCTGCAACACCCGCCCCTGCAGGCCGGCGCGAGCCGCTGCGCGGGGCAGCAACTCGACACTCAAACGTTGTTTGGGCAGCGGCAGGCCGGTGGTCAGCATCGCTGCGCTGGCAGGCTTCTGGTGCAGCATGCACAGGGCGAGCAGACCATCCAGCAACGGATCGTCATGCAACGCGCGTGGATCATGGCTGAGTTGAACTCGACTGACTTCTGATTCCACGCTCGACACTCTTTAACAGTTGGAAGGGATAACTCAGTTCATCCCAGGCAGCTGGACCTTGGGCTTCACGTCGTTCTGCACAACGGATGCCAACGGCGCGACCACTCCCTGGCTTTTGAGCAATTGGCCCATGGTCGCCTTGATTCGGTACTGAGTAAATAACTGAATGTTCTTGATTTCCGCCAGACGCCGCGAGGCGGTGAACAACTCGTTTTCGCTGTCGAGCAAGTCCAGCAGGGTGCGCTCGCCGAGGCTGAATTGACGCTGGTAGGCGGTACGCACCGAAGTGCTGTGGTCGACGTACTGCTGGGCAATCGGCACCTGGGCGTTGGCGTTGTTCAGCGCATTCCAGGCCAGGCCAAGCTCTTCGTTCAACTGGCGCAGGGCGTTATTGCGGATGTCCAGCGCCTGGTTGGCCAGGTACGACTTGGATTCCAGATCAGCTTTGTTGCTGCCGCCGGAATACAGGTTGAAGCGCATGCGCAGCATGGCCTGCCATTCGTTGTTGTGGCCGTTCTGGCCGTCGAGATCGTTATCCGCGGTGCGCCCCGGTGCGGCGTCGAAGCGCGGGTAGAAGGTCGATTTCGCGGTGGCGAACTGCTTGTCGGCAGCGGCGATGTCCGACTCGGCGGAGCGCAGGATCGGGCTGTTTTCCAGCATCTGCGCGCGGGCTTCGTTGAGGTTGGCCGGCATCATCGCCATGAACGGCGCCGGCCGCTCGAGCTGGTCTGGCATCTGGCCGACGGCGCTGAGGAAGTTGGTTTCCGCATCGGCCAGGTTGGTCTGTTCGGTGATCAGGTTGTTGCGGGCCTGGGCCATGCGGGCTTCGGCCTGATCGAGGTCGGCACCGCTGCCGACGCCGCGCTGGGTGCGCAACTGGATCTGGTCGTAGATGCGCTGGTGGCTCTTGAGGTTTTCCTCGGCCAGACGGACGAATTCACGGCGGGTCAACACGTCCAGATACACCTGGGCGACGGTCAGCGCGGTGCGCTCGGAAGTGCCGAGCAGGGAGTAAGCACGGGAGCTGACGTTGGCTTGTTGACGCGCGACTTCGTTGGACGTCGCAAAACCGTCAAAAACCATTTGCGAGAGACGTAAACTTGACTCGCTGCGGTTCAAAGTCTCCCAATGATTGCCGCCACCGTTCGCTCGGGTCGTCACGCTGTCAGTACCTTCACGGCCATAACCGCCCAGCAGATCGACCTTGGGCAGGTATCCTCCTTTCGCCGCCTTTAATTGATAATCCGCCGCCAATCGACTGTTGACCCCCGCCTGAATCTCCGGATGGACATCCAGCGCCTGTTGCATGGCTTCTGGTAAGGATTGTGCTTGTACAAAGGAGGCGGCGAGAGCGAAGGGAGCAGCAAGGAGCAAAAGCGAACGCATGGTTGGAATTTTCCCGGAACTTCTTGTCTTGAATCACAGCAAAAACGTGGCGCTGCGTCGGATGATGGCAACCCGAATGACCGTATGTCGGAAAGTTCAAAAGAGGAACTGGATGACACGCTGAAGGACAGGTCGCCGCGGAAATATCAATGTGACATTAGTGGGGCGATTGTTTAGGATGGCTCCCAGAAGGTCAATAGTTTGGCATAAAGTTAATCGCGATAATTTATAGCCAGATTATTGACGGAAATACAGCGTCAATAAGTTATCCATTTATAGAAAGTACGTCCAGACTGAAGTGGCGCCGACGCCCGTCAGGTCCATGGAAGTCAACTGAATGTGACACCCGGAGAGTCTTCAATGAGCAGTGTTGTTGCCGTCGTCAAAAGCATTGTCGGTCAGGTTTTCGTGGTGTCCCCAGAGGGCGTGCGTCGCGTACTCGTTGAAGGCGATCGCCTGTATGTCGGCGATCAGATCGATACCGGTCTGTCCGGCGCAGTGTCGCTGGAACTGGCCGATGGCCGCACGCTCGATCTGGGCCGCGACACCCAGTGGAGCGCCAGCGCGCCTGACTCCAGCACTGACCTGGCCGAAGCCACCGCGCAGGCGGCACCTTCTGTTGAAGAACTGCAGCAAGCCATCGCCGCCGGTGTCGACCCGACCACTGCGCTTGAATCCACCGCGGCCGGCCCGACCGCCGCGGGCACCGGTGGTGCTGCCGGTGGCGGCCTCAGCTTCGTCATGCTCGACGCCACTGCTGGCCGCGACGATCCGACCATTGGCTTCCCAACGGCGGGCATCAACGCCGCCGGGCCAGTCGCGCAGGACCCCACGGGCGGCCTGACCACCGACACCACCCCCACTGCGCCGCGCGATTCGACCCTGAGCCTCAGCGCCACGCCGACCATCACCGAAGCCGGCGGCGTGCTGGTGTACACCGCGACCCTGACCCAGGCACCGCTGACCGACCTGACCATCACCTTGTCCAATGGTGCGGTGATCGTCATTCCGGCCGGCGCCACCACCGGCACTGTCAACGTGCCGATGGCACCGAACGACACGGTCTATAACGACCCGACCCAGATCGACGTGACCGTCACCGGCACCAGCGGCGGCAACGGCATCACCGTAACCCCGCCGACCGTCCCGGCGACCACGCAAGTCACCGACACCGTCGACACCACTACCGTGACCTTGACGACTGGCTCGAGCGTCACCGAAGGTGGGCAGATCACTTACACCGCGACATTGACCAACCCGGCGCAGACGCCGGTTACCGTCACCCTGTCGAACGGTTCGACTATCACCATCGGCGCTGGCCAGACTACCGGCACTGTCAACGTGCCGACCCCGCCTAACGACGTCTATAACAACGGCAGTACCGTTACGACGACGATCACCGGGGCTACCGGTGGCAACTTCGAAAACCTGGTGCCGAACCCGACGCCAGCCGTCACTACGATCACCGACTCGGTCGACAACACCGGCCTGACCCTGACCGCGACCAACAACATCGTTGAAGGCGGTCAGATCACTTACACCGCGACCCTGACCAACCCGGCGCAAACCCCGGTGACCGTCACTCTGTCGAACGGCTCGACTATCACCATCGGCGCTGGCCAGACTACCGGCACCGTCAACGTGCCGACCCCGCCTAATGACGTCTATAACAACGGCAGTACCGTTACGACGACGATCACTGGCGCTACCGGCGGCAACTTCGAAAACCTGGTGCCGAACCCGACGCCAGCCGTGACCACGATCACCGACTCGGTAGACAACACCGGCCTGACCCTGACCGCGACCAACAACATCGTCGAAGGCGGCCAGATCACTTACACCGCGACCCTGACCAACCCGGCGCAAACCCCGGTTACCGTCACCCTGTCGAACGGTTCGACCATCACCATTGCGGCCGGCGAAACCGCCGGCACCGTCAACGTGCCGACTGCGGCCAATGACGTCTACAACAATGGCAGCACTGTCAGCACCACGATCACCAGTGCAACCGGTGGCAATTTCGAAAATCTGGTGCCAAGCACCACGCCAGCGGTTACCACCATCACCGACTCGGTCGACGACACCGGCCTGAGCCTTACCGCCACCGGCACCGTCGCCGAGGGCGGCCAGATCACTTACACCGCGACCCTGACCAACCCGGCGCAAACCCCGGTAACCGTCACCCTGTCGAACGGCTCGACCATCACCATTGCGGCCGGCGAAACTGTCGGCACCGTCAACGTGCCGACAGCGGCCAATGACGTCTACACCAATGGCAGCACTGTCAGCACCACGATCACTGGTGCAACCGGCGGCAACTTCGAGAATCTGGTGCCAAGCACCACGCCAGCCGTCACCACGATCACCGACTCGGTCGACAACACCGGCCTGACCCTGACCGCGACCAACACCATCGTCGAAGGCGGCCAGATCACTTACACCGCGACCCTGACCAACCCGGCGCAAACCCCGGTTACCGTCACCCTGTCGAACGGTTCGACCATCACCATTGCGGCCGGCGAAACCGTCGGCACCGTCAACGTGCCGACTGCGGCCAATGACGTCTACAACAATGGCAGCACTGTCAGCACCACGATCACCAGTGCAACCGGTGGCAATTTCGAAAATCTGGTGCCAAGCAACACGCCAGCGGTCACCACCATCACCGACTCGGTCGATGACACTGGCCTGAGCCTCAGCGCCACCGGCACTGTGGCCGAAGGTGGGCAGATCACCTACACCGCCACGCTGACGAATCCGGCTGGCACTCCGGTAACCGTGACCCTGAGCAACGGCTCGGTGATCACCATCGATGCCGGCAAAACCACCGGCACCGTCACCGTTCCAGCGCCTGCCGATGACGTCTACAAAGACGCCGGCCAGGTCGAAGTCAGCATCAAGGACGCCACCGGCGGCAACTTCGAGAATCTGGTGCCGAACACCACCCCGGCGGTGACCGAAATCACCGACACCGTCGATCCCTCGACGGTGAAACTGCCCGCTGACACCTCGGTTGCCGAAGGCGGAACCGTCCCTTACACCGCCAGCGTCGGCGCGCCCGTCACCGGCTCGCCTGTCGTCGTGACGTTGGCGAACGGCCAGAACATCACCATCGCCGTCGGCCAGACCACTGGTTCCATCACCTACACTGCACCGAACGATGCCTTGACCGGCAACGCTCCGCTGACCAACTCGATCACTGGCGTCACCGGCGGTAACTTCGAAAATCTGGTTGCAGATAACACCCCAGTCTCGACCACCGTTACGGATGTTGCCGATACCACCAACCTGTCGCTGAGTGCGACAAACTCGGTGGCCGAGGGTGGCCAGATCACTTACACCGCGACCTTGACCAATGCTGCTGGCTCGCCAGTGACCGTGACCTTGTCCAACGGTGCCGTGATCACTATCAAGGCTGGCGAAACCAGCGGCACTGCGACCGTTCCTGCACCGTCCGATGACGTCTACAAAGACGCCGGTTCCGTCCAGGCGACGATCACCAGCGCCACTGGTGGCAATTTCGAGAACCTGGTGCCAAGCACTGCTCCAGCCGTGACGACAGTCACCGACACCATCGACACTTCGACCGTCAAACTGACCGCTGATACTTCGGTGGCCGAAGGCGGAATCGTCACTTACACCGCGACCGTCGGCGCGCCAGTCACTGGTTCGCCTGTCGTCGTGACATTGGCCAACGGCCAGATCATCACCATCGCCGTCGGCCAGACCACCGGCAGCGTTACCGCCCCCGTATCGAATGACGTCCAGATCGGTCACGCACCGCTGACCAACTCGATCACCAATGTCAGCGGTGGTAACTACGAGAATCTGGTGGCCGACAAGACCCCGGTCAGCACCACAGTGACGGATACCGTCGACACCACCAGCGTCGCGCTGACTGCCACCGGTAACGTCAACGAAGGCGGGCAGATCACCTACACCGCAACCTTGAGCAACCCGGCCGGCACGCCTGTGACCGTGAATCTGAGCAACGGCTCGGTCATCACCATTGAAGCGGGCAAGACCACCGGCACCGTGACCGTTCCGGCACCTGCCGATGACGTCTACAAAGACGCCGGTAAAGTCGAAGTGACCATCAAGGACGCCACCGGTGGCAACTTCGAAAACCTGGTGCCGAATCCGACGCCAGCGGTGACCAACGTTGCCGACACCGTCAACACCACGCACCTGACACTCAGTGCCGAGAGCTATGTGCTCGAAGGCGCTTCGATCACTTACACCGCAACGCTGACCAACGCCGCGCAGACCCCGGTCACCGTCAACCTGAGCAATGGCCAGACCATCACCATTGAAGCAGGCAAGACCAGCGGTTCGGTGACGATTGCCGCACCGAGCGATGACGTCTACAAGGACGTCAGCAAGCTCACCGTGACCATGACCGATGCCAGCGGCGGCAACTTCGAAAAGCTCGACGTCAGCAAGACTCCGGTCAGCACCACAGTCAACGATACCGTCGACACAACCGCGCTGACTCTGACTGCCAGCGATACCGTCAGCGAAGGCGGCCAGATCACCTATACCGCGACCCTGAGCAACCCGGCCGGCACCGCCATGACCGTGACCCTGGCCAACGGCGCAGTGATCAATATCGCAGCCGGCGCCACCAGCGGTTCGGTGAATTTCCCGGCACCCGCCAACACCCCATACATCGATGGCAGCAACGTGCGGACGGCAATCGCCAGCCACAGCGGCGGCAATTTCGAGCGCGTCGAGGCCGATCGTTCGGCAGTGGTGACCAAAGTCACCGACGCCGTCGACACCACTGATATCAGCCTGAGCGCTACCGGCAGCGTCGCCGAGGGCGGCTCGATCGTCTACACCGCTACCCTGAGCAATCCGGCCGGCTCCGCCATGACCGTGACCCTGAGCAACGGCGCGGTGATCAGCATTGCCAAAGGCGCGAGCACCGGCAGCGCAACCGTCGCCGCGCCCGCCGATGATGTCTACAAGGACGCCGGCAAGATCGATGCGAGCATCACCAAGACCAGCGGTGGCAACTTTGAAAACCTGGTGGTCGACAAGACCCCGGCAGTCACCAACGTTACTGACACCATCGACAACAGCACTGTTTCGCTGACCGCCAGCGCCAGCGCGGTCGAAGGCGGCGCGGTCGTCTACACCGCTTCGGTGACCGCACCGGTCACCGGTTCGCCGGTAGTCGTCACCCTGTCCAACGGCCAGACCATCACCATTCCGGTCGGCGCCAGCAGCGCCAGCGTCAACTTCACCGCGCCGAACGATGCACAGGCCGGCGGCAACACCTTGAGCGTGAAAATCGATGGCGCCAGCGGTGGCAATTACGAAAATCTCGTGGCCGACCAGACCCCGGCGGTAACCTCGGTGACTGACGTCGCCGACACCACCAGCCTGGCGTTGTCCGCGACCGGCTCTGTGGCCGAGGGCGGTTCGATTGTCTACACCGCGACCCTGAGCAACCCGGCCGGCACGCCGGTTACCGTGAGTCTGAGCAACGGCGCGGTGATCACCATCGAGGCTGGGAAAACCACTGGCACCGTCACCGTTCCGGCACCTGCCGATGACGTCTACAAAGACGCCGGCAAAGTTGAAGTCACGATCAAGGACGCCACCGGCGGCAACTTCGAAAACCTGGTGCCAAGCACCACGCCAGCGGTTACCGACGTCACCGACACCGTCGATACCTCGACGGTCAAACTGACCGCCACCGAGACAGCGGCCGAGGGCGGCACCGTCACCTACACTGCCACGGTTGGCGCTCCGGTCACCGGTTCGCCTGTGGTCGTGACCCTGGCCAACGGTCAGAACATCACCATCGAAGTCGGCAAGACCAGCGGCAGCGTGAGCACCACCGCGCCGAACGACGTCCTCGCCGGACACGCGCCACTGACCAACTCGATCACCAATGTCAGCGGCGGCAACTTCGAAAACCTCGTCGCCGACCAGACCCCGGTCAGCACCACCGTGACCGACACCGTCGACACCACCAGTCTGTCGCTCAGCGCCACCGGCGCGGTGAACGAAGGCGGCCAGATCACCTACACCGCAACCCTGAGCAACGCCGCCGGCACACCGGTGACCGTGACCTTGAGCAATGGCGCGACGATCACCATCGAGGCCGGCAAAACCAGCGGCACCGTGACTGTCGATGCGCCGAAAGACGACGTCTACAAAGACGCCGGTTCTGTGCAGGCAACGATCACCAGCGCCACTGGTGGCAACTTCGAAAGCCTGGTTCCAAGCACCACGCCAGCCGTCACTCAAGTCACCGACACCATCGACACTTCGACGGTCAAATTGACCGCTGACACTC